>JBIKVX010000077.1:0-8029 GCA_044356625.1 Flavobacteriales bacterium
CGGTTCACCGTTTAGCGTTCCTGGAGTAAAGTCTTTCAAATTCTTCACCACACGAATGGCTTCTTTTCCCAAAATCTTTCCTAGATCTCCTTCTGGCTGACGTAGAATTTTAATGTTCGAAATTTTACCGTTTTTTTCCACCACAAATTGCACGAATACTTTTCCTTGAAAATCATTTTCCAAACAGATTTGAGGGTAAATCATGTTGGAAAAAACCTCCTTGAACATTTGCGTTTCACCTCCCGGATATGCGGGCATGACTTCAGGAAAAACCAAAGGTTCTTCAACCAATGGCATTTGAGCCGGCGGCGGAGATGGAAGTGGATCAGGATCGGGTTGCGCAAAGCAATGTGCAACACTCATCACAAACAATACTGAGAAAATATATTTCACTATACCCATGACTCGCCTTTGTTAAGTTTAATGTCGTTAACGAACTGCTTAATTTTTTGTTCGTCTTCTTTCTTGCAGACCAACAAGGATACACCTGTGTCTACAACAATGTATCCATTCAATCCGTGCAGGACGACAAGTTTGTCGCTTCCCACGTGCACCACACTATCTGCGCAGTTGTACAACATCACGTTCTCTCCTACTACTCCGTTGTTGTGTTCATCTGTTTCCAATTGCGTGTGCAATGAACCCCAAGTACCGAGGTCGCTCCAACCGAAATCGCTTAAGACAACATTTACGTTTTTCGCCTTTTCCATTATACCGTAATCGATACTGATGTTTTCGCAACTGCTGTAGATATTGTTTATGAATTCAGCTTCTTCAGCTGTTCCATATTTTCCTTTTCCCTCTTCGAATTGCGAATACATTTCTGGAAGATGGCTTTGGAAAGCCTCCAAAATAGAAGGTAAATTCCACACGAAAATTCCAGAGTTCCAATAGAAATCTCCGCTTTCAATAAAGTCCTTCGCCAATTCCAAATTCGGTTTCTCGGTAAAGGTTTTGACCTTCTTCACACGGTCGTTATCCACTTCTTTCATATCGGCCCATTGAATGTATCCGTATCCAGTATCAGGGCGTGTTGGCTTAATACCGAGCGTTACTAAATTTCCAGATTTGTTCGCTTGGTTCATGCTTATTTGAATGTCTTCAATGAATGAAGCTTCGCGAGTAATCAAGTGATCACTTGGCGCCACAACAATGTTTGCATCAGGCGTGCGCTCTGCAATCCAGAATGCTGAATAAGCGACACACGGTGCTGTGTTGCGCATGAACGGTTCGCATAAAACTTGCTCAGGTTTCAAATCCGGCAATTGCTCTAACACGAGCGCCTTGTATCTTTCGTTTGTTACTACCAAAATATTCTCTTTCGGAACAAGGGGCAGAAAACGATCGTACGTCATTTGAATGAGCGTGCGTCCTGTTCCAAGAATATCGTGAAACTGCTTTGGAAAAGCGGTGCGACTCATAGGCCAGAATCTTGAACCAATTCCGCCTGCCATGATTACGCAGTAGTTTTTTGAAATATCAGTCATGTACTAAAAGTATCAAATTATTTTGGAAGTTTTCCAACCATTTTCGAAGGAACTACAATCTCGTCATACTCCTCTGCAGTGACGTGTCCTAGACGAATGGCTTCTTCGCGAAGCGTAGTTCCGTTCTTGTGCGCAGTCTTCGCAATCTCCGCAGCTTTGTAGTAACCAATTTTTGTATTCAACGAAGTCACCAACATCAATGAATTGTTCACCAACTCTTCAATGCGTGAGTAGTTCGGTTCAATTCCAACTGCACAATTCACATCGAAAGAAACGCAAGCGTCTCCAAGTAAAATTGCGCTCTGTAAGAAGTTGTATGCCATCATTGGTTTGAACACATTCAACTCGTAATGACCTTGTGTTCCACCAACAGTAATCGCTACGTCGTTGCCCATCACTTGCGCGCAAACCATGGTTAGCGCTTCGCATTGTGTTGGGTTTACCTTACCCGGCATGATCGAAGAACCGGGTTCGTTTTCAGGAATGTGAATTTCACCAATTCCGCTGCGAGGACCGCTAGCCATCATGCGAATATCGTTTGCTATTTTGTTTAATGAAACTGCTAATTGCTTCAATGCACCGTGAGTTTCAACAATACCATCATGGGCAGCCAATGCTTCAAATTTATTCGGTGCAGTTATAAAAGGAAGCCCGCTGAACTCAGCAATTTTCTCTGCTACCAACTCAGAATATCCTTCAGGTGTATTAATTCCCGTTCCTACTGCAGTTCCGCCTAAAGCCAATTCACCTAAGTGCGAAAGCGTATTATTCAATGCACGAAGACCGTGATTGAGTTGCGCGACATATCCGCTTAATTCTTGTCCTAGAGTCACTGGCGTAGCATCCATTAAATGCGTTCGACCGATTTTCACTACGTTCATGAATTCTTTAGATTTCGCAGCAAGTGTATCGCGCAGTTGCGTAACACCCGGAATGGTCACTTTTACAACTGCTTCGTATGCGGCCATGTGCATGGCGGTTGGATACGTATCGTTTGAAGATTGTGATTTGTTTACGTCGTCGTTTGGATTCAACAACATCTGCCCTTCGCCCAATTGTCCGCCTGCTAAAACGTGTGCGCGATTTGCAACCACTTCATTCACGTTCATGTTGCTCTGTGTACCTGAACCTGTTTGCCAGATTACCAAAGGGAATTGATCATACAATTCACCACGAACGATTTCGTCACACACGGCAGAAATAGCATCGCGCTTGTCAGCAGGTAAAACTCCTAACTGGCAGTTGGCGTGTGCCGCAGCTTTCTTCAATGTACCGAACGCCTTCACAATTTCCTTCGGCATACTTGCCTCAGGACCAATTTTAAAATTATTTCTAGAGCGCTCTGTTTGTGCGCCCCAATACACATTGGCTGGTACTTTCACTTCGCCCATTGTGTCTTTTTCAATACGAAAATTTTCCATAATGATATTCGCTATTAAATTATAAATCGTCGTTATCGGAATGCTGAACTCCTTTCCCTTGTCCCATTAAGAAGGCCTTCAAGAAATTATCTATTTCACCATTCATTACTTTTTCCACATCGCTGGTTTCTTCACCCGTACGAACGTCTTTCACCAATTTGTATGGTTGCATAACGTAGTTTCGAATTTGAGAACCCCATTCGATTTTCTTTTTCCCTGCTTCAATCTCATCGCGCGCAGCATGGCGTCTAGCAAGTTCCGCTTCGAACAATTGAGACTTCAATAATTGCAATGCCTTTTCTTTGTTTTGAAGTTGTGAACGCGTCTCGGTGTTATCGATGATGATACCTGAAGGTTTGTGTTTCAAACGCACTCCGGTTTCAACCTTGTTTACGTTTTGTCCACCTGCACCACCCGAACGGAAGGTGTCCCAAGAAATATCTGCGGGATTGATGTGAATGTCAATGGTATCGTCTACGAGTGGATAAACGTATACGCTGACGAAAGAGGTGTGACGCTTTGCGTTGGAGTCGAACGGAGAAATACGTACCAAGCGATGCACGCCGTTTTCACCTTTCAACATACCGAATGCGAAAGGACCTTCGAATTCGAGCGTGCATTGTTTTACTCCTGCAACATCTCCTTCTTGAAGGTCGAGTTCTTTTACTTTATGGCCGCTCTTTTCACCCCACATGATGTACATGCGCATGAGCATACTTGCCCAGTCGCAACTCTCTGTGCCACCGGCTCCAGCTGTAATTTGAAGAACAGCACTCAGATTGTCTTCTTCAGCAGAAAGCATGTTTTTAAACTCAAGCTCTTCGAGCTCGATGGATGCAAGTTTATATTGCACGTCGAGTTCGGCTTCGTCTACCTCGCCTTCCTTAAAAAATTCATAAAGCACTTGAGTATCGTCAACCGAAGATTGACATTTCTGGTAAGCATCTGTCCACAATTTTTTATTGCGAATTTGCTTCATGGTTGCCTCGGCTTTTTTTGGATCGTTCCAAAAGTCGGGGTCTTGTGTTAGTTTTTCGTCTTCACGAATTTGGAGGAGTTTTACCTCCACGTCAAAGATACCTCCCGAGCGCTCTCGTGCGCTCTTTCAGTTCGTTGATCGCGTCAATTGTTATCGCCATCTGGAATGAAATTTTATAGCGCAAAAGTACGTCAATTAATCTATAAACGAATCAATATCTTCACTCATTTCACGAAGAACCTTAAACACTTCTTCCGTCTGAAAACCTTTACGGATGAGGGCTTTCGCGGCATATTGATTTTTCAACCTTCCTTTCTTTTCATATTTTTTTTGAAGGGAAGGAAGCAGTGCGCGTATTTGAAGCGCGTCTCCTTCACTCGGAAGATTTCGAATCGCATCTTGAATGTTTCGGGGAGAAACTCGTTTTGCTTTTAAATGCAATTCAATCTTTCGTTTGCTCCATTTTCGAAATTCGAAATGATCGTGTGCGAAAGCAGAGGCGAATCGAGATTCATTCAATAAATTCAGTGTAATTAATTCCGACATGAGTTCTTGTCGGTCTTGTGACCACACTCCGTATTGAATTAATTTTTTTTCTGCATCGAACGGCGCGCGCTCCGCCTTGTCGCAATACCGTTGAATTTTCAATCGGCATTTCGCTAGATCCAATGGCGCTTCGTTTTGCATTTTCCGAAAATAGAAAGAATACTTTATTTGGTGTGAAATGTTCAAAGGAATTATGAAATTTCTTTGTTAAATTTGTGAGAGAATCGAAGATAGAAAAATGAAAGAGGAATTAATAGGCCAGTTGCGCGACTTACTTCAAGCCGAAGATATTATGTTGGTGCGCGATCAAGTGAAAAACATTCGCAGTAACTGGAAGGCTGAAAGCGTGAAAGAGCGTCAGTTGCAGTGGGAGCAATTCAAATCTGAAAATGCAGAAGGTGCAGAAGTAGATTTCGTCTACGCACCGCATGAACTGGAAGGTACGTTGCATGAATTGTTGAAAGAATACGAAGACAAAATTCAGGTAGCTGGAAAAGCATTGGCCCAAGAGCGCTCAAGAAACTTCGAGATAAAGTCTGACTTGTGTGATCGCATGGAGCGACTTACCAAGAACGAAGAAAATATTGGGAAAGCTTTTTCTCTTCAAAAAGAAATAAAAGAATATTGGGACAATACCGGTGATGTTCCTGGGGATAAATACCCTGCGTTAATCGATCGTTGGCACAAATCGAATCAAGACTTTTTCTATCACATTAATATTTACAAAGAACTTCAGGCGAACGATTTAAAAGTAAATCACAAGTTGAAGGAAGAGTTGATGGAATTAGCGAAAGGACTTTCTGCTATTGAGTCTATTAATGAATTGGAAGTTGAAGTAAGAAGACTTCAGCGTGAGTGGATGCTCATTGGTCCTTCTCCTAAAGAAACTTTCCAGCAAATGGGAGATGATTTCTTTGGAGTTCTGCGTGTTGAACAAGAGCGCGTGCAGGCTCATTACGATGCACTAAGCGCTAGCAGTAACGAAAATCTATCGAAGAAAACACTTCTTATTCAGCGCATGAAAGAGATTCTTGAATTGGATCTTTCTCAGGGCAACAGTTGGAACAAGTGGACCGAGGAAGTTTTAAAACTTCAAGAAGAATGGAAAACCATTGGTTGGGTTAAGAAAAAAGAGAACGAAGAAATTTGGCAGGAATTCCGTGGCTTGTGCGATTTGTTCTTTACTAAGCGCGGAACGTATTTCGAATCTCGCAAAGAGGTTTACGAGAAAAATAAAAAAGCGAAAGAGACCATCATAAACGAAGCGAAAACGCTTCAAGACAGCAGCGACTGGAAATTGGCCACCGAAGGAATTAAAAAACTTCAAGACAAGTGGAAACAAGTTGGCGGTGCTGACCCGAAAGAAGAGCAAAAATTATGGCAGCGCTTCCGCTCTGCTTGCGATATGTTCTTCCAAAGAAAGAAGGAACACTTCGGTGAGTTAACGGGACTTCAAGAAGAGAATTTAAAATTGAAAGAAGCGTTGCTTGCTGAAATAGAAAACACTCCACTTACTGGCAATAACAACGAGGACTTGTCTATGCTTCGTTTGTTCAACGAACGTTGGCAGGCATTGGGCCATGTTCCGAGAGAGCATTACGCTAGAATGCAAGCACGTCACAAAGCTGCTTTCGACGATAAGTATGGCAAACTAAATGCTGATCGTAAAGAGGCAGATATGACCCGTTACAAATCCCGCATAGAGACGATTAAGTCTACTGGAGATAAAGGGCTAAGCAGAGAGAAAATGATTTTGCGCGATAAGGTAGACAAGTTGAAAGGCGATATCAAATCATACGAAAACAACATGGGCATCTTCACCGGTAAAGGTGCAGAAAGCATGCGCAAAGAAATTGAGAAAAAAATTGTTGCTGCGAAGCGTGAGATTTCAGAAATCTTAGAAAAGATTTCTTTGATTCCGAATTAATAATTCAAGAATCTGGACATAAAAAAACCTCGGAAGTTCCGAGGTTTTTCTTTTTCTACAAATTCAATTTAGTGCTGAGCACGGTGTTTGAAATCTTCGTAAGCCAAACGTTCAATTTTCAAAGAACAATTCGCTTGAACCACTTTCATTACACCGTCTTCATACAACATATCGTATACATTCTTTGCTTCTTCTTGCTTGGCAAGTGTTTGCTTTGCCAATTGATCTAAACGCTCTTCATCCACCGGCATTCCGTAAGACTTGAAACGATCTACCAATGAAGCTTTCACGTAATCCATAGCATCATCGACAGAAACTTTGATTTCGTTTTCTTTGATGATTTTGTTTTCAATCAACTGCCATTTCAATCCATTTGCGTAACCAGGGTATTCCATTTCCAACTGCGCCATTTCAATAGGCTTCTCGTTGGTCATTAGAATGAAACGCTTCAAGAACTCGTCAGGTAATTCAATAGAAACCATGTCAACGATATCCTTTGCGAAATCACGCTTGAACATCCACTCTGAATCTTTTTCGAACATAGCAACTAAGTCAGCCGTTACGCGCGCTTGCATTTCTTCTTCAGATGTTACAGTGCCCGGAGTGAATAACTTGTCGAACAATTCCTGATTCAACTCTGCGGGTTGCATGCGCATAATCTCAGAGATGATCACTTGGAATTTCGAATCGAGGTGGTGAAGGTCGTGGTGCGTAACACCCAACATGCGAGAAAGATCTTCGTGATCGGCATTCAATAAGAACGGATCAACCACAGCTGTCTCACCAATATTCTTCCCTACGAACAACGCTTTAGTTGCTTCGTCGTTGATGTATTCCAAGAAGATGGAACTCTTATTTGAAACACCACCTTCTTTCACAGAACCGTCTTCATTCAACTCGGCAATTTCAGCCATGATCATGTCTTCCGACTCTGTAACTTCAGGCTTAGACAATTGACCGTGTCGACGAGCGTATTCCTTCATTTGACGAGAGATTAACTCTTCGTTCACATCTACTTCAAGCTTCGTGAATGTTTTTGACTTGTCTAAATTCAAATCGAAAGTTGGAGCATATCCAATTTCGTAAGTGAAGGTAAATGTTGATGGGTTGTCCCAATCGCCAACATCATCGCCTTCCTTTGGAATTGGGCTACCTAATAACTCAAGTTTGTTTTCAGAAACATAATTTCCGATAGCATCTTGTAGCATTTTATTTATTTCGTCGACCAATAATGATTTTCCGAAACGTTGTTTCACTAAAGACGCAGGAACTGCACCTTTGCGAAACCCAGGTAAATCAACACGCTTACGGTAGGTCTTTAAGGCCGTTTCGTAAGTCTCGTTGTAATCAATAGGGTCAAGAGTCACCTTTAACTCTCCTGTGTGAGAGCCGGTGTTTATTTGTTCAATATTCATAACGTTAGATTGTTCTTCCGGGTGGGAAGTATTATTCAGCTAAAACCATAACTTGGTTGTTCAATACCTCTGCGGTACCGCCAAGCACATCAAAAGTCAATTCTTTGCCTTGAGCATCTTTCACACGTACGCTTCCTTTTTTCAATGATGTAATTAGTGGAGCGTGGTTGTTCAAGATTCCCAATCCACCTGAACTTCCCGGAAGGAAAACATATTCTGCTTCTCCTTGGAAGAGGACGGTTTCTGGGGTAATT
>JBIKVX010000078.1:0-8016 GCA_044356625.1 Flavobacteriales bacterium
AATGTCATTATTGGAAAGAACGTTTATATAGGTCCAGGTGCTGCCATTCGCGGCGATTGGGGACAGATCATTATTTCAGACGGATGCAATGTTCAAGAGAATTGCACCATTCACATGTTTCCCGGAACTACCGTTGTTTTGGGCGAGAACGCGCACATTGGACATGGTGCTATTGTGCACGGCGCGCAGATTGGCGCGAATACGTTGGTTGGAATGAACGCCGTGTTAATGGACGATGTTGTTGTTGAAGAAGAGTGCATCATTGGTGCCTTGTGTTTTGTTCCTGCGAAGACGGTTGTGGAAAGAAGAAGCGTTATGGTTGGAAATCCAGCGAAGAAAGTGAAAGAGGTGAGTAATCAGATGTTGGAATGGAAGACGGAAGGAACAGGCTGGTATCAGCGTTTGCCGGAAGAATGTCGTAATACCTTGCGTGCTGTTGAACCGCTTCGCGAAATTCCTGCCGATAGAAAAGTTCAGGATACCAAGGGCTATAATGCCTGGCACGAGCGCAAGTCATGAGTTTTCAGTTTAAGCAATTTTCTGTATCTCATGAATTTTCCTCCATGAAAGTGGGAACCGATGCGGTGTTGTTGGGTGCGTTCATTCGAACAGAAAAACAAGAGAAAATTTTAGAAGTCGGAACAGGCTGTGGCGTTGTTGCGCTCATGCTTGCGCAAAAAGGAAATCGTGTTTTGGCCATTGACATTCATGCTCCGTCCGTGGAAGAAGCGCAGCAGAATTTTAGCTCTTCTGTATTTGCGCCATTGCTCATTGCCGACGAGATTGATTTTTTTAAGCTTCAGGCACCGGTGAAGTTCGATCGCATAGTCTCGAATCCGCCTTTTTTTCAGAACAGCTTACAAGCACCCGACGAAGCGCGCAATGCCGCGCGTCATGCTGTGAACGACTGGGTAAAACGCTTTTGGGAACGTGCACACAAGTTAACCGGAAGGGTGAATGTCATTATACCTGTTGAAGTTTACGACGAATGGAAACGCGAAAGTGAATTGTCGAATTTTTTCTTAGTGAAGAAATGCGAAGTCTTTTCTCGCGCTGATAAACCCGCTATTCGATTCATATTAGAATTTTATCGAATTGAGCAAACGCTAGAAGAATCTTCTCTTGTTCTTATGAATGAAGATGGGACGAGGACGAAGGAGTATTCGGAGTTTGCGAGAGCTTACTATCTGTGAACTACGTTATTGGAAAATCGAAGATTTTATTCCTACTGCGTAATGTGAACGACGTTATTGGAAAACCTTCGGTTTTATTCCTACTGCGTAATTCACAATTGATTTACAACGAAGTTCCAATTATTAAATAGGAATAAAATCTCTGATTTTCATATTACGAAGTAGGAATTACGAAGTTCCTATTCTATTTCAAGAAGCACACTCAACAACACCTGCAACTCCCTTACCTTATCGGCATTGTTCTGAGAGATGTAATGATGACTGAGCGCGTTAATGTTGCGAGTAACAACATCGGCGTTGGAACATGGATCGAAGAAACGCTGATCCAAGGGTAAATGCTGATTGGAAATAAACTGCTCTATCTCTTCGCGGTCTAAGATGGATCCGCCTGCAGCTGGATTGATGTAAAATAAGATTTCTTCCGTGTCTGTTTCGCCTTCAGGTAATAACCACTCTGGCATTTGTTCAACATAACACAACAAGAAATGTCCAGGTAAATTCACACCGTAAATAGGTAAGTCTAAACTACGAGCCAACAACAAATACAAGGTGCCAATACTTAACGAAGTTCCTGTCTTAGTGTTCAACACATCGAACAACGAATGCGGAGCATTCTGAATTTCGCCAGAGACACTCGTGTATCCGCAAAGCTTGAAGATAATATGATTCAAAACGTTAACCGTTTCTAACGCGGTTAAGCGTTCGTTCAATTCTAACCAAATATCCTGACGCAATCTCGAGAACAAATAAGTAATCTCTTCACTTGGAACATTACGCTGATAATACTTGTTCAAGATTAACATTCCCTCAAGTAAATCCTGCTCGCCCAATTGCCAGTCTTTGATTGCTGAGTAAGTAGTCTTGTATTGAATGTTCGCAATGATTTCCGACAAACGCTGAAGCGCAAGTTGATCGCCACTTCCAATAATAAAATGATCTTCTAACGTATGCAACACAGCTTCGCCCTTCTCAGTAATGGCTTCGCGAACCGTATCGAAGACTACTTCGTCGGGATCATCGAGCAATTTTATTAAAGCGTGAATATCAGATTGACTCATGTTGGGTGTGTAATTAACAAGGCCAAATCTATTTTATGCTTTACACTTTTACACGGCCGTTTTAAGTCTTTATTCACACTGAATTTTTAGTAAGTGGAAAACAGACTGACAGCTTGTCTCTTTAATTCATTAATCTTCGTTTTGGAATAGCTGTTGTTAAGCAAGCGCATGATTTTACCTCAAGACAGACAAAAACTCCTAGACTCATTCTTGTGGTCTTTCATCTTCGTGTTGCTATTCGTCATTTCATTTTACGGTTCGCGATACATGAACGTTTCTCTTTACAATTTCGGAGTTGAACCGCGCACCTGGAAAGGCCTTCTTCATATGCCAACCATGCTATTTGTTCACGCTTCACCCGAACACTTGTGGAACAACGTCTTAGCTTTCTTCATTCTAACAACCACACTCTTTTTCTTCTATTACGAAATTGCCATTCCTGTCTTCCTTATCATGTGGGTGTTTTCCCCAATACTTCTTTTTGTAATTGGAAGAGATAACGTGCACGTCGGAGCAAGCGTTCTTATCTACGCCGAATTCGCTTTTCTCTTCTTCAGCGGAATATTCAGAAAGAACCTAAATACAAAACGCATTTCAATGGCCGTCGGATTCGTATACGGATACACCGTTTGGTATATGTTTCCCATTGAACAGCAAGTATCGTGGGAAGGACACATCAGCGGATTCCTATGCGGAATTATTCTAGCCTGGTATTTCCGGAAACAAGGTCCGCCAGAACCGGTATATAGACACGAAGTAGAGCCAGAGCTTAGCGATGAAGATCCGTTTTGGTTGGAAACAATTCAACAAAAAGATCAAAAGCCTACCTTATCAGATTCGAATAGTGAATAAGTTCATATTTAACCCCTAATTTATTTCGAAACGGACTGCTTTATATTTGTCGCGTAAACTAGATTAAAGACAACACATGAAATTCATTGTCAACTCCCTCGGCCTTTTAAAACAATTACAATTGTTAAATGGCGTATTGAACTCGAACAATACCCTGCCTATCCTCGATAACTTCTTGTTTGAAATGAAACAAGACGAGCTTACGCTTTCCGCTTCTGACTTGGAAACAAGCATGAACACGCGCATGGCTATTCAATGCAAGGAGGAGGGAATGATTGCTGTTCCAGCAAAATTATTGTTAGACATCTTAAAGAGTCTTCCAGATCAACCGTTAACATTCGATGTAGATGGAAAGACATTCGGAATTGAAATCACGAGCGATAACGGTAAATACAAACTAACCGGACAAAATGGCGACGAGTTTCCAAAGGCCCCAGCAATGGGAGCTTCAAAGGCGTTGTTAATTGGTGCCGATGTGTTAAACAGAGCTATCTCTAAAACCATCTTCGCGGCAGGTAACGACGATATGCGTCCTATAATGTCAGGTGTGTTCTTCGAAATCGAACCCGAAAGCGTTCGCTTCGTTGCAACAGATGCACACAAGTTAGTGCGCATGACACGTTCAGATATTGGCGGAGAGTCTGCAGCTTTCATTGTTCCTCGCAAGCCTCTGAACTTATTGAAAGGCGCTCTTTCTTCTTTGAAGTCTGAAGTGAACATGCAGTATACAGAAAACAACGCCATGTTCACCTTCGACAACGTAACATTGATGTGTCGTTTAATTGAAGGGAAATATCCAAACTACGAAGCGGTTATTCCAAAAGAGAATCCTTTCAAATTGACGATCGATCGTTTAGACTTCTTGAATTCGATCAAGCGTGTGAGCATCTTTGCAAACCGCTCTACGAATCAAGTGCGTTTGAAATTAACTGGAAGTGAAATTCAATTGTCTGCGGAAGACTTAGACTTCGCGAACGAAGCGCACGAGCAGTTGGCTTGTACATTCGTTGGAGATAACATGGAAATCGGTTTCAACTCGCGCTTCTTGCAAGACATGTTGAATAACCTTGACGCAAACAATGTGCATGTTGAAATGAGCGCTCCAAACAGAGCAGGTATCATTACCGAAGTTGAGAAGTCGTTCGAAAACGAAGACATCTTAATGTTGGTTATGCCAGTTATGTTGAACGGATAATATCATTCAAAGAAATAGAATCAAACGCCCGTTCATCGGGCGTTTGTTGTCTCTAAACGTTTTTAATCTACCTTTAAGATTATGGTTACAAAAGAAGAAATAGTAAAAGATTGGCTTCCCCGTTATACGGGAACTCCACTTGAAGGATTTGGCGAGTATATAATTCTCGTGAACTTTCACAAATACCTCGATATTTTTTCGAAAGAAAATAACGCTCCGGTTATTGGCGAAGACAAACCTATGCAGACGGTTACTGCCAATAACATTACCATTATCAACTTCGGAATGGGAAGCGCTATGTGTGCGACCATCATGGATTTGCTCTCTGCCATTCATCCGAAAGCCGTTTTGTTTTTAGGTAAATGCGGCGGATTGAAGAAGACGCGTATCGGAGATTTGATACTTCCCATTGCTGCCATTCGCGGAGAAGGTACCAGCAATGAATACATGCCTCCTGAAGTACCTGCACTTCCTTCTTTCCGGTTGCAGATGGCCGTTTCGGCAGCGATTCGCAAGCATGAGTGCGATTACTGGACAGGCTCTGTTTACAGCACGAACCGCAGAGTTTGGGAACACGACGAGAAATTCAAACAGTATCTAACAGATATTAAGTCAACAGCCATTGATATGGAAACAGCAACGCTATTCACGGTAGGTTTCGCCAATAAAATTCCGCGTGGAGCATTGTTGTTGGTTTCAGATAATCCCATGGTTCCCGAAGGAGTGAAGACTTCGAAAAGCGATGAAAGTGTTACGGTGAATTACGTTGCGCTTCAACTTTCAATTGGCATTCAAGCGTTGAATGAATTGCGCGATTCCGGAGATTCGGTGAAGCACATGCGCTTCGAATAAAACTAAACCAATCCGGCAATCATGAGCGTTCCCATAACGAATAGGAACACCATCACTGTTTTTCGAATCCACTCAATGCTGGTTTTCTTCATGAATTTATTTCCAATCAGCGCCCCGCTCATGCCACCCAACAGTGCTAGAACCATGGGTACATATATTTCATGTTGAAGGAATAACTGGAAGGAAGCCGCGTAAGTGAATATGCGCACCGCGTCTACAATGAAAGCCAATGCTGCACGCGTTCCAATAAACACTTGTTTGTCTTCGAAATGATTCATGAGGAACGCGCTTCGAATGGCTCCTTGTTGTCCGCTTAATCCGCCGAAGAATCCACTGAAGACACCGCCTAGCCAGAGTATACGAGGAGCCTTGTTCACACGAACCAAGGCATTGGAGTATTCCATAGCTGCAAGAAGAATGAGCACAAAGCCCATGACAACCCCAAGCAATGTGGTCTCTATGTCTGTATGCCAAAATTGGAGATGCACAGGTTGTTGCAATTGTGCAAGATAATTCAGCGCTTCAGCGCCCAGGAAAGCACCAACGGCAGATGGAATTCCAAATTGAATCACGGTTTTCCAGTGTGCATATTTTCCAACGAGAATCAATTTGAAAACATTGTTCAAGAAGTGAACAATGGCAGTAGCGAACACCGCCGTCTGCAAATCAAAGAACAACGCCATAACAGGAAGCAGCATAGTTCCGAATCCGAATCCGCTGAAAAAACTAACTCCAGATCCGAGCAACGCAACAACAAGAATGAAGACGTATTCCATTCCACAAAAATAATCTTCTTCGTCTGCTAATTTTTTCTTTTCTTTGAACCGTCCATGAACGCCAAGAACAACGCTCAACTTCAATATAAAAATAGACTGAAAGAACGTCAAGATTCTTTTCAGTCCAATGAGTTGGTGAAAGGCATTTTAGCACACGACCGCTTAGCGCTTGCCTCAGCTTTAACACTTTTAGAAAGTAACAAAGCAGAGCACATGTTGCTCATGGATGAAGTCATTGAAAAGATTCTTCCCTTCACAGGAAACTCTTTGCGCATAGGAATTACCGGAGTTCCCGGAGTGGGGAAGTCGACCTTCATTGAAGCACTCGCTCGCGAAGTTTTTCAAAATGAAGAAAATAAATTAGCCGTACTCTCTATAGATCCTTCGAGTCCGATTTCGAAAGGAAGCATTCTGGGCGACAAAACCCGCATGAACGAATTGTCGTTGCATCCGAATGCTTATGTTCGTCCCTCACCATCAAGCTCACACCTTGGCGGAGTGAACAGAAGCACACGTGAGAGTATCTTGCTTTGCGAAGCGGCCGGATACAACATCGTATTGGTTGAAACGGTAGGAGTAGGGCAGAGCGAAACTGCTGTCCATGCCATGACCGATTTCTTTTTGTTGCTCATGTTGGCCGGCGCTGGAGATCAACTGCAGGGCATTAAACGCGGTATTATGGAATTGACAGATGCCATGGTTATTACCAAGGCTGATGGAGGAAATGAACTGAAAGCTGAACGCGCAAAAGGCGAGTACACTTCGGCCCTGCATTTATTTCCGCAACGCGAAAACAATTGGATGCCACAAGTATTTACAACATCTTCACTGGAAGCAAAAGGCATTGATGTCGTGTGGAAGGAAATAGACAAGTTTAATCGTTGGAGTATCTCTAACGGTTGGAAGGAAGAGAATCGTAAACGACAATTGGTGAGCAGTTTCGAAGAGCAAATTCATCAAGTATTATTGCATCAGCTTCAAAGCAAGCCGCACTTCAAAGAGAAATATGAATCGACGTTGAATCGCGTGGTTTCGAAAGAATTGTCTGCGCACCGCGCTGCTGAAAGTTTTATTGCTTTGTTCTTCACGGCGTGATTAATTTAGCCGTATGAACGATATTCCTGGTAAAGTATTAATTCCATTTGCATTTCTCGCTTGCACGTTGTTCAATGTGTACTATTATTTATCGAAATTCCTAAGTGAATCAAACACGTTTTGGTTAAACGCTTACGCTGAAATACGCGCGCATTGGGCGTTATTTATGTTCTTGAATTTCTTAGGCGTAGCCTCTGTAGCAGTGGATCACATTGTGAAGTACGACAAAATCAATAAGCCAAAGCGTACCATTCTTAGTTTATACGTCGTGGTTTTGTTGGTAGCCTTCTTCACCCAAATCGTTTGGGGATTGTTGGAAATCTACATCACGGGAGAAATCAACTAACTGTATTTCTTTCGCAAGTCTATTTTTATTTGCATCCGCTCAAGAGCGAGCTCAAGCAATTGAGCCGCAGCTTCTGCAGGAATGTGTGAAGTTAATTTATTCGCAATGGTGCTTTCGGTAATGTCTGCGGTGTAAAGAAACCTTCGCAAATTCGTAGGAGCAGATTTCAATTGGACTTGAAAGAATTCGAAGAGGTAGTCATATCCGTTTTCAAATCGAGGAGCATCATTCATCTGATAACCCGCCAATGTCAAGTCCTTCAGCATCTGCAGAAAAACATCTTCAGTTATTTGTTGGGAAGGGAAATTCACGATTCGCGTTCAAGAAGAAAAGAAGCCAAATTGCGCAGGGCCATTTTTCTTTCGTCTGAAACTGAAATAGCATTCAAGTGATTCAATGCGCTGCTGTAGTAGGCTTCACTTTTCGCAAGTGTCACTTCGTTTGCCTTCGATTTAGAAAATAAATAAAGGGTAGAAGTGATTTTCGCACTGGGGTCTTCTGAATTACCGTGCAGTGCTTTTAATTCAGCTGGAATGCTTTCGTCTTCGTGATTAGCAGTGTGCAAATACAAATACGTTTTCTTATCGGAGAGAATATCCCCACCCACTTGCTTTCCAAATTTTTCAGGATCACCGTAAGCGTCTAAATA
>JBIKVX010000079.1:0-7967 GCA_044356625.1 Flavobacteriales bacterium
TTACCGGCCATTGCCTTTCCATGGTTGTTCCAACCTTCAAGAAATTTCCCCATTTCAGATTCAATGAAAACACATTGTTCCGAGGATAGAATTTTGTTTGAAGTGAATACCCAAAGTCTGGCGTGCGGAGCAAGTTGATTTTCCATGGTTAGAAAGAGCGATTGAATAATTTTTTTGCTGGAATGAAAATGAGCACAAGCACAGGCGATTGCAGAATGCCCATGATACCGCGAACTGCCGGATATACAGCTTCGTTCTGATGGGTGATCTTCCCAAGAATGAATGCCAATACAGCGAGAATCAAACAGACCCCTTCCACCAATAAAAACAATTGAATTTCTTTTTTATTGAATTGAAGAAAGCGAAGCGCGAGAATATTCAATAAAGTGAATGCAGCAATGGAAGCGAAAGTGATGATCCATTTTAATTTCGTGAGTTCACCTTGGTTGAATGAATAAAGCCATTCTATGGTTTCGTGACTGTAGTAATAATCGAAGTTCGATTTGCTTTTCTCTGCACTTAACCATTGAATCTTGGTCGCAGCGTTTTGTTCGAAAAAGCCGGGAAGTTGAGCGCCCTTCTCAAGAATGAAATTCACATTCACCTTGGCTTGCTCTTGGTAAAAGCCAAGACCAATCATTGCAATAGCAATAGCAACAAGAATGAACTTATTTTTCTTCGGAAGGGACATTTGCAGGGAGGTACAACTTTGACCACCACCACCAGAATGCAAATACAACGGCGTAAACGAGAGCGGTAAAAGTATAATCGTGATTAAATGCTAGATAATCTTCGTTCCAATAAACAATGAAAGCAAGAGCCATAATGCGTAGGATATTCATGAACTGAATCACGAATAATCCAAGCGGGATAAACCAAAGTCTGTTTTTGTTCGTTCCGGGATAGGCCACGACGAAAATTATAAAAAGGGCCATAAGTATCATTCCATCGCATGGCGCTCCTACGGTCACGCCTGCTGTTCCGTCAATGGCAATGTGATTGCGATACAACCCATCGTCGAAAATCCGAACCGTGAAATTGAGTAATTGAAGGAACGATTCAGCCCCTTTAACGAGGAAGTCGACAAGAATTTCATCAATGGAAGTTGAAGGAAGCAAATACAATTCATAAAAAAAATACCATCCGAAATAAAGGATGGTACCAATGACAAAAAATCGTATAAGAGGATTTTTCACTTCGTATTTATGATGCTTTTTTCTTTTTAAGGTCAAATGCTTTTTTGCCGCCCAAGGCTGCTCCTGCTGCAATTAGTAAGCTTATTCCGCCGTCGATTGGACAAACTGTGCCGAAGGGACCGCCACATGGTGCCGCTCCGCCGCTAGGGGGTGTAGGTGGTGCTTGACAAATTCCAATGGCTGCAATGCAGAAAAGAAAAATGGATAAAGCGATTAGTTTTCTAAAACGGTTCATGACACAAATATAATAGACTTTAATTATTTCCGCTTTCATTCAAGCGAAAAACTTCAATATTGGCTCTCTTCCTTTATATTTGTCACTCTTGAGTGAACCAATGGCAGAAACTAAATCAAATTTTCTAGACGCAGACGACCTTAGACCTATAATGCGGTTTTTAGGTAAAAGTTGGTTCTGGATTGTTGGATGTATGCTAATTGCATTTGTTGCGGCATATTTCTACACCCATAGATTGCCAAGTATTTACGCAGCTAAAACAGAGATTTTACTTCGTTCTTCTGAGACATACGATTACCAAAAAAGTATGTACAGTGAATTGGGGTACGTTTCTCTAATGCAAGACGTTACCAATCAAAAACGAATCATTGCTTCTTATGATATTGTTGAGAAGAGCTTGGAAAAGCTAGACTTTACAATTTCATATTTCTTGGTTGGAAGGGTGAAAACATTACAGGTAGATGAGTTCGATGCTATAAAAGTGAAGTGCGATTGGCGAAAAATGGCCCCCGGAATGAGTAATGTTCCAATCAATATTAAAGTTCTCGATATTGGTCATTATGAATTGAGCTACGAGTATGGCGGAAAGCTTACATCGGGAAATTATGAATTCGGCAAGGAATACATAGAAGAGCTTTTTACAATACAATTGGATTTAGCTCCTCATGTAGATCAATCAAGACTTTCTACCGTAACTGACCAAAGTTTCCAGATTAGGGTGAGACCATTGAAGCAATTGGTAGATAAATACATGAGCTCTTTGGCCATTGAAAATGTGGAATACACAAGCATTTTAACCCTTACTTGCAAAGATGAATTGCCGACGCGTGCTAAAATTTTCTTAGATACCTTGGCTAAGGTTTACATAGATTACACGCTTTACAACGAGATTGCAATTAATGAGAACACCCAAGCTTACATCGATATTCAAATAGAAAAAATTGTTAAAATTATCGATTCATTAGAATTGGCAATGGAGACATTTAAAGATGCTCGAGATATCCTTGATTTGAGTAAGGAGCAAGATGCGGCTTTTGAAGCATTAACCAGCTCTGATGTATCGTTGCGTGATTTGGAGTTGAGGAGAGAATCTATTCAGGGATTGGAGAATTTTCTGCTGAAGGAACCCGATCGTGCGGTAATTCCGCCGATGAATTATTTGCGTGAAGAAGATGTGACATTAACCGAGCTTGTGAAGGATTTGTTTCAATTGAAACAGAAGAGGAGTTCGTTATTGGTCGACGTAAAGGCACCTGATAAACGGGTGCAAAGGGTAGACTCCACGCTGCAGACTATAAGAAATAGTATTTTTAAATACACCAGAGACACTAAGGTCGCTATTGATCAGAGAATAGCAGATTTGAAATTACAGATTTTGGATTTAGAGGCCGAGTTAGCGAATATCCCCAAAAGTGAGCGGGACCTAATGTCCATAGAGCGTAAGCTAAAAGTAAATGAAGAGCTCTATACTTTTTTGTTAGAGAAGAAGGCCAACACTGTTATTGCTCGTGCTGCAATCATTCCTCAAACGAGTGTCATAGAAGCTGCGCGGAATATGGGCGTAGTGGGTCCCGACCGGCAGAGTATTATCTATTTGTGGATAGGTGTTGGTATTTTGATTTCGCTTATTATAGGTCTCATACGAATGCTCTTCTTTGAGCACATCGAGCACTTAAGAGAATTGAAGCAACTGACAAAACTTCCTGTCATCAGTGGTATTCCGCATTACGAAGAAATAGAACGTGACCCGATTGCTATAGATGCCAACCCTCGGGGAAATGTAAGCGAAGCCTTTCGAACGCTTCGAACGAATTTACAATACCTTCTCCCAGATGGTCAGAAGAGTCTTATTTTGATTTCATCTCTCCACCCCGGTGAAGGAAAAACATTCATTTCAACAAACCTTGCTGCAACATTAGCGAAGGCATCGAAGAAAGTCCTTCTTTTAGATTTTGACTTGCACAAACCGAAAGTGCACAAAATGTTCCGCACCAATAACATGCAAGGGGTGAGTACTTATCTTATTGGAAAGGCAACGTTTGAAGATTTAGTTTTTCAGTCAGATATCGAGAATTTAGATATTGTACTTGCAGGCCCCGTGCCCCCAAATGCATCGGAGCTTTTGCTTAACGCTAGAGTAGACGAGCTACTTGCAGAAGGATTGAAGCGCTACGATTATGTAATTATTGATACTCCGCCAATCATGCTTATTACAGACAGCTTGGTGCTGCTTGCGAAAGTAAATCGTGGAATTCTTGTAATGAACACCCTAAAGGCATCGAAGCAAGGTGTTCAATATATAGAAGATGTTTTGAGTCAAAACAGTCTGAGCAATACAAGTATTTTGCTGAACAACATTAAGCAAAAACGTTGGAGATACTATTACGGAAAGTACGCTTATAGATATGGTTATGGCTACGGCTATGGCTACGGTTATGGATATGGTTATGGCTATGGATACGGATACGGTGGTTACGGAGAAGAAGGTAAGGCCAAGGGTAAAAAGAAGAAAGACAAATAATAGCGTAGACCATGGTATCGCTTATTATTACAACCTACAATTACGCCCAATTTATTGAACGAGCCATTCGAAGTGGTTTAGACCAATCTTTATCAAAACCCGATTTCGAAGTAATCGTTGTCAACGACGCTTCCACCGATGCAACTGAATCTATTTTAGAAAATTACTCCGACGTTGTGAGGGTTTATAACCTCAAGGAAAATCTCGGGTTGGCTGGCGCACGGAATTTTGGAATTCGTAAGGCACGTGGTCAGTTCGTTGTGTTTTTAGATGCAGACGATTACCTGCATTCTGAATCGCTTCGCGTTCAGAATTTATTCCTGAATGAGAACAACGCCTTCGATGCAGTCGCTATAGATTATTATATGGTGAATGAAAGAGGTCAGCACATTGAACACATTTCTGCTAACGAGAAACCCATTGCATGTGGAATAATGTTTCGAAAAGATTACCTCTTCAACATTGGACTCTACGACGAAAATTTCACGGCGCGTGAAGAAGAGGATTTACGAATCAGATGGGAGCAAGCGGGTTACGGAATTTATCATATTCCAGTGCCGTTGTACAGATATCGTATGCACGAGAACAACCTCACGAAAGACAATCAGAAAATGTCAGACTCTCAGCAGAAATTAAATCAGAAGCACAACAGATGATTAAATTTTTAGAGGGGAGACAAGTCTATTTGCGTCCGCTTACAATTGAAGATGCAAGCGATATTTATTTGAAATGGTTGAATGATCCTGAAGTAACTCGTGGCCTGGCCTCTGGTTATTTCCCAACCACACAGCAAGAGCTTATCAATTACGTAAACGGTGCTCTGAGAGATCAGAATACAGTCTTTTTTGCGCTGTGTGAAAAAGAGAGCAATCTTCATATTGGAAATGTGAAAGTTGACCGCATCGATTGGATAGCACAGACCTGTGAGCTTGGCTTAATCATAGGTGAAGAGTCTGCACGCGGAAGAGGGATAGGATTTGAATCCATGAACCTTGTTATTCAATATATCTTTGACGAATTAAACTTGAATAAAATCACCCTTGCTGTTTTTGAAAACAATCCGGGTGCTTTGAAGTTGTATGAAAAGCTGGGCTTTCAAGTTGAAGGGCGATTTGTCAATCATGTTTTTAAAGAAGGAAGACTCTGGGATAAAATCTATCTGTCATTATTCAACCCGAAGAAATAATGAATCTCGCGCTGCTTCAAGCCCGCATGGGCTCCACCCGATTGCCAGGAAAAGTTCTTAAAGAGTTAAACGGAATTCCAATAATTCAGACATTGGTGAATCGTGTGTCTCAAGCAAAATGCATCGATAAAATTGTAGTGGTAACATCAACGAATGTCGAAGACGATACACTCGAGAATTATTGTAAAGAGCACAATATCTTAGTTTTTAGAGGTTCCGATTGGGACGTACTTGACCGGTTCTATTCTGCCGCTAAATTTTTCGGGTCGAAGGAAGGAGATAACATCATTCGCTTGACCAGCGATTGCCCTACTCATCATGGAAGCACCGTAGATTGGGTGTATGAGCAGTTTGTGAAATTTGGAGTAGATCTGTTTTCAAATAGCAATGAAGACCCAAATTTCTTAGAAGACGGATTCGATGTTGAAGTGGTGAAGTTCTCGGTTTTAGAAAATGCTTTTCAACATGCAAAGATGCACAGTGAACGTGAGCATGTTATTCCGTATGTAAAAAACTCAAAAAAATTCAGCTTGGGTTTCCGCAAAATGAACGACAAGTGTAACTTCAAATTGTCTGTTGATACCCCTTCAGATTTTGCTTTTGTTGAAGCACTTTTTGCCGAATTTGGGACCTGTGATTTCAACATAAACGATGTTGTACATTTGTTAGAAACCAAACCTGAATTATTGAAGTTGAACGAAGAGAGCATCATTAATGCTGGATACGCAAAATCATTAAGAGAAGATAAAATTGTGAAATGAAAACGATAGCACTTCCACACATTACGAACTTCGCGAAGAGCGATGAGTACAGAAAAAAAATTCACGATTTAATCCCTGGAGGGGCTCATACCTATTCCAAGGGAGACGATCAGTTTCCCATTAAATCGCCCGCTGCAATTACTCACGCGAAAGGTGTGTATTGCTGGGATCTAGACGGAAACAAATTTCTAGACACCCTCATGGGTTTGTATTCTGTTTCTTTGGGACATGCCTACGAGCCTGTCTTGGAAGCGGTGAGAAAGCAATTGGAGAAAGGCGTTAACTTCACCCGTCCAAGTGTCATTGAAATGGAAATGGCAGAGAAGTTCCTCTCGCTTGTTCCCCAACACGATATGATCAAATTCGCGAAGAACGGTTCTGTGGCAACAACAGCTGCGATAAAACTTTCTCGCGCATACACTGGAAAACATTTGATTGCACGTCCGGCCGAGCATCCGTTCTACAGCTACGACGATTGGTTCATTGGATCTACTGCCTGTGATTTCGGTATTCCGAAAGAAATAAAACAATTCACTGTTACCTACAAGGAAGATTCAATCGAAGATTTAGAGCGATTGTTCAACGAATATCCGGGACAAATTGCTTGTGTTATTTCAGAACCAGAAAAGTGGAATGTTTTGGAACCCGATTTCTATCAGAAGGCTATTGATCTTGCTCACAAGAACGGTGCACTGTGGATCATGGATGAGATGATTACCGGATTCAAATCAGACTTCCCTGGATCTATAAAAAAATTCAACGCAGAACCCGATTTCTGCACGTGGGGAAAAGGTATCGCAAACGGATTTTCATTCTGTGCTTTAACAGGAAAAAAAGAAATCATGGAATACGGCGGTATTCGTAGAAAAGGTGAGCCGAAAGTATTTTTAGTAAGCACCACACATGGCGGTGAAACACACGGAATTGCTGCTGCTCTAGCCACTATAGATGTGTTTGAAAACAATCCGGTTATTCAACACAATCACGCCATCGGAGATTATTTCATGAACGGTGTGAAAGGAATTTTAAGTCGAAGGAAGTTGGAAGATTATTTCGCATTTACTGGTTTCAATTGGTGTGTTGGATTGGTGGTGAAGAACCAAAAGAAAGAGCCGTGTATGTTCTTCAGAACGCTGTTTATGCAGGAAATGATTCAACGCGGAGTTCTTTATCAAGGAATTCTTTCTCCATGTTTCTCGCACACACAAGACGATATAGATTTCATGTTAGCGGCATTCGATGAGAGTTGTGAAGTGTTTGAACGAGCGTTAGAAGATGGCGTGGAGAAGTATTTAGTGGGTGACGAGATTAAGCCTGTTTTCCGAAAAATAAATTAAGATGGAACCACTTCGAACAACCGACGCAACGCAAATCGACTTCAAGAAAAAGTTCGATTTAACGGATAAAGTCATAGTTATTACAGGTGCATGCGGATTGGTGGGAAGAGCCTTCTGTGAAGCGGTTGCGCAATTCGGAGGAATCGTTGTTGCAGCAGATATTGAATTAGCAAATCCCGTTCAATTTGCGGGTGAGCTTGCTGAACGCAACAATACTAAAGCACTTGGTTTTGTCCTCGATGTGGCAAATAGATCTTCTGTTGAAGCGTTAAAAGAAACTGTACTTTCTTCATTTGGAAGAATAGACGGATTGGTAAATGCACATCAGAATAAAACGCATTTAAAGTTCGAGCCGTTCGAAAGTGTATCCGATGAAAATTGGGACACTGTTGTTGATGTTAATTTGAAAGGCACGTTTTTAATGTGTCAAATTATTGGCTGCCACATGGCAGAAAACGGCGGTGGAAGCGTTGTGAATATTCCTTCCACATACAGCGTTGTTGCACCGAATCAGAATTTATACAAAGGAACATCCCTGGGTTGTCCCGCCGCCTATAGCGCCTCTAAAGGCGGTATCGACGCACTTTCCAGATACCTTGCTTCTTATTGGGCAACGAAAAAAGTGCGTGTAAACATGATTACTCCACACGGTGTGTGGAACAATCACGAAGTGCAATTCGAAGAAAATTTCGCGCGCTTCTCTCCAATGGAAAGGTTGAGTTACAATCACG
>JBIKVX010000080.1:0-7939 GCA_044356625.1 Flavobacteriales bacterium
ATAGAAGAACCAACCACCGGAACGGTTGAATGGGGAAGCACTATTACAACAGCATACCTTCCAAACAACAACGAAGAATTCTTCAAATCTGATGACAATCTTATCGATTGGTTACGTCAGTTTTCGGTAGACAAAGACGAAACCTATGTGCGTGGTTTCTTAGGAAAAATGTTGTTCAGTGGTGAAGAAGTATTGAAGAAATGTTCTGTTCTTTCTGGAGGAGAAAAAGTTCGTTGTATGGTCTCTCGTATGATGCTTGCCAATGGTAATTGCCTAATGTTAGATGAACCAACGAACCACCTCGATCTTGAATCTATCACTGCGTTCAACAATGCCATGAAAGATTGGAAGCACAATGCACTCTTCACATCGCATGACCACGAGTTTACTGAAACAGTCGCAAATAGAATTATTGAAATTACTCCGAAAGGAATAATTGACAAGAGAATGTCTTACGACGAATATCTAACAAATGAGCAAGTAAAAGAGGCTAGGAAGAATTACTACGGATTATAACGCGGTAGCCTCTTCAATTTCTTGTGATAGCGCAACAACAGTCTTTATTTCTGGAACGGCAGATTTGATAGCGGCTTCTACACCGGCTTTCATGGTCATGTGCGATTTGTTGCAGCTCGTGCATGCACCCTGCAATTCAACAATAACGGTCATTTCAGGAGTCACTTCCTTCAACTCTATTCCGCCTCCGTCTGCTTCCAAATAAGGTCGAATGGAATTAAGCGCTTCGTTCACACGTTGAAACAATGAATCTTGTAACATATTATTCTTGGGTTGCAGGTTTACGGAATGGCAGCAAGCGCAATTCCTTTTCAAAGTTAATTAAAAAGGCTTGCCAATAGCGCGCGGCAGTGGTATTGTCTTGAAGAACCGATGGTCTTCCCACATCGCCCGCTTCGCGAATGCTCTGAATCAATGGAATTTCGCCTAGAACAGGGAGGTTTAAACTCTCCGCTAATCGCTTCGTCCCTCCTTCACCAAAAATGAAATACTTGTTTTCTGGAAGCTCAGCTGGAGTAAACCACGACATATTCTCAACCAATCCCAAAACTGGAATGTTCACTGCAGGTAATTGAAACATCGCAATTCCTTTACGCGCATCTACCAACGCAACCTCTTGTGGGGTGCTTACTACAACAACAGCTGAGATAGGCAAAGTTTGTACAATGCTCAAATGAACATCTCCCGTTCCCGGAGGAAGATCAACAACCATGTAATCCAACTCACCCCATTCAACATCGGTGATCATCTGATTCAATGCCTTAGTAGCCATAGGACCGCGCCATACAACCGCCTGATCTCCTTCTGTAAAAAATCCAATGCTCAATACTTTTACTCCATGCGCTTCAACAGGCGCCATTACTTTCTTTCCATCTACTTCAATAAGTCTTGGTTTTTCCAAAACAACATCGAACATTGTTGGAACTGAAGGTCCATAAATATCAGCGTCTAACAAACCAACCTTATGTCCCAACGCAGCAAGACCCGCCGCTAGATTCGAAGACACTGTGCTCTTTCCTACTCCACCTTTTCCACTCGCAACAGCTATGATGTGTTTTACACCAGGAAGAATTCTCCTAAGCTCGCCGCTTCTTTCTTCACCTGAAATGGCTTCAACATGAACTTTCACTTCAAATTCATTTCCTAACACGCGTTGTATGGCGAATACACAAGCCTCGCGCATGCGCTGTTTGGCGTGCATTGCAGGATTGCTAACCTTAACCTCCAATTCAATCTCATTCCCTTCTGCGCGAATAATCTTAACCATATTAAGGGAAACGATATCCTTTTTCAAATCGGGCTCCTGAACATTTCTTAACGCTTCTAAAATGGCTGCTTTTGAAACACTCATAGTCTTTATTTTTTCGGCATTCGTGCCTGTATGTATTTAATCTTTCTTCCTTCCTTCAACCACATTTGCTCGTAGAATGTTCTAATCTCTAAAACATCTTTTAGCTTCTCGTCTATCGTATTTAGAAAACCCGATTCGTATATATTGTCGTCATGAAAAACGATTTCCGCTCCCATCAAAGGTATTTCACGCAAAGCTCGCTCATATAGCGCTGGATTATCGTGCTTAATATGAACGACTCCTTCAGACTTCAACATGCGCTCATAGCGCCTCATATAGAATCCTGAAGTAATTCTTCTATTTCCATCGTGATCATTCGGCATCGGATCTGAAAACGTCAGCCAGATTTCATCCAATTCATTGTCTGCGAAAAACGCATCAATGAATTCTATTCTTGCTCGAAGAAAAGCCACATTCGTTAATCCCATTTCAAGCGAATCTTTCGCTCCTTTGTGAAAGCGATGCCCCTTCACGTCAACTCCCAAATAATTCTTATCTAAGTTTCGCTGTGCCTGACCAACCGCGTACTCCCCTTTCCCACAGCCCAATTCAACCACTAAAGGATTGTTGTTTTTGTAGAATTCTTCGCGCCACTGTCCTTTCATGAAGGTTGCATTCTCGCGAATTATGGGCATTAAGTTTGGCTCAAACACATGAGGAAACGTTTTATTTTCAGCCCATCGTTTTAACTTATCCTTTGCCATATTAATTCGCTAGAAATACGGTTCGCCAAGCTTCTGGAAGCACTTGCGTGGCTTTGTTTTTGTGATTGAAACAAACCAAAACAGATTTACCAGTTGCGCACAAGCGCTCTCCCACAACAACGCGATAACATACTGTGAAACTCTTCGATCCAACATGCTCTACCCACAACCGAATGACCATTCGGTCGTTCAAGAAAACAGGAAAGACATAGTCTATTTCATTTCGAGCCACAATAACTCCGTCTTCATTCCAATCCCAAATTCGTGCTACACGCTCTTTGAAATAGGCCATTCGCGCTTGCTCGAAATAACTGAAGTACACAGCATTGTTTACATGCCCCATGGCATCTATATCTGCAAAGCGAATCTCTACTGTGGTCTCAAAAATTTCTTTCCCTTCGGGCTCTTGCATAAACTTAATTTAGAGCACAAAGATAATTCCGAGCGGGGCTTCTATTTAGAAAAAACTTGATAACCGTATGGCGCCAAAGCTCTCTGATTTCTCGAGTAAAGCGAAAATGTTTCACTGTTGAAAATGCTTCTGAAATCTCCGTCAGGAACCTCATCTGTAAAGTTGAATGCCTGCGGCTTGTCTGAGAAGTTTAAGAGAACTACCACTTGACGATCACCATTGGTCCGCACATAAGCGTACAAAACATCGTCGTTCGAAGTTTTTATTTTCTTGAAACTTCCTCCAAACTCTCCATTCCATAGCGCTGGATTCTCGTGGTGCACAGCCAATAACCTCTTATAGAAATCACTGTTTACATAGTTGTTGAAATACGCGGTGTCTTTATCGAAGAATCTCAATCGTTTTGCATTTCCTTTCGCATCAACCTCTCCACCTTCTTGCGAGGTATAAACCAATGGCATTCCCTGAAGCGTGAATGACAGCACGTCGAATAACTTGCGTTTCACTCCATAACGTTCGGCCCCTGTTCCATTCCAAGTATTCTCATCGTGGTTTGTGGTGAACCCCATTCGGTATGCACTCTTTTGGAAAGCGGTATCCGATTTCGCCATGTATTCATCTATCGCATAAAGCGATTTCTCGCCTTTGGAGACTGCATTCATTGTCCCCATCAGTTCCCAACTGTAAGACATATCAAATGCCTTTAAGTGGTGATCTTTCTGCTCTGCTTCTGCCAACATGAAAACCGGTTTAATAGCATCCAAGGCTGCACGTGCATCGTTCCAAAATTCTGTTGGAACATTCATTGCCACATCACAACGGTAGCCATCAATTCCACAATCTCTCACCCAATATTCCATGGCGCGTATCATTTCCTTGCGTAGTTCTGGATTATCATAATTCAAATCCGCAACGTCTGACCAATCAGGAACAGGCGGAACAATGTTTCCGTTCGCATCATGAGTATACCAATCGGGATGTTGAAGCACCCATGGGTGATCCCAAGCCGTATGATTCGCAACCCAGTCGAGAATTACGTACATGCCCAATTCATGCGCCTTGTTTACCAATCGCTTAAAGTCTGCAGTGGTTCCAAATTCCGGATTAACACCGGTATAGTTCTTCACGCTATAATAACTTCCCAGACTTCCCTTTCTATTCAATTCTCCAATCGGATTAATCGGCATGAGCCAAAGAATATCAATACCTAAAGAATCAATGCGAGGAAGATCTTTTTCGAGTGCTGCGAATGTTCCCGCAGCGGTATGCTGACGAACATTTACTTCATATATGGTTGCGTTTTTAGACCAACTCGGGTGACGAACTACTTTAGTTTCAGAGTATCCAATTTGCTTAGCCTCTGAAGTGTAATCTTGCTTTTTAGCCACACCGCAACTTGCACAAGCAATTGCCAGTAAAACGAATAAATTATTTTTCATGTTGAAAGAAATACTTAGTGTCAAATATACACGAAGACCCAATTACTTTTAACGAAGAATTTTCCACAAACGAACAGACCCGTCATCACTGGCTGAAAGCAGAAGTCCGTTTTTAAGAAAATGCAACGCATTTACACTTCTCGCATGAGCGCCCCCGCATAGAAAATCCAACGATTCAGCATCCCATACCTTAATTTCTTTATCGCGGCTGCCCGTAACAAATACGTGCCATTTCGGATGGAAAGCAATGGCATAGACGTTTGCCTTGTGTGCTGTAAAATTAATCACAGGCGAATAATTCTTTTGGGTGTTCCAAAGGTGCACTTCCCCGTCTCTTCCTCCTGTTAGCAAAACACTCTTTTTCGGATGAAACGCACAAGAGGCCACACCTATATCATTAACTTTCTTTTTCTCAATTGAATTGAAAAATACCGGGTCAACAATTTCCATTTCACCGTTTGAAAACGGAAAAGCTAAAGCCGGTTCGTGCATATTAATTGCAAATCGACGAATCTTAGAATCAGAAAGTGGAATTGTTCGGGAATAGCTAGCGTCTTGTCGGTTCCATTCTATGACATTTCCGTCTGCACCAACGCTTACTACTTTATCGTCCACTATTTTAATGTCGAAAACACCACCAGGGTGTACGTTGTAGTTTTTAATTTCTTTCTTTTGCGCTATATCAACTACGCTCAAAGTGTTTTGCTGACAGCCTATCCATAAAAATTTGGAAGTTTCATCATAAAGCAAAGAGAAAACAGCACCATTTGTTTTAACCTGAATCTCAGAAGACACTCCGTATTCCGTATTCCATTCAGAAACCAACCCGTTGGCAGAAGCCGTAAAAAAAGAATCGGCATGCGTTCCGTCGGCAATTGCATACAGCGGTGCTTTCATGTCACCAAACGAATCGAGCAGTTCCAACCTCATCTTGCTAATGTAAAATAAAAAAGGGACCGAAGTCCCTTTTTAAAGTAAGTCAAAAGCGTATTGAATCAATATCCTTGACGAAATCCACCTTCTCTACGGTTAGTAGATGTGCGTGGACGGTCTTCAGCTTCTTTAACGTTGATCTTGCGACCTTTCATTTCAGCTTGGTCCAATGCGTCAATTGCATTGCGTGCTTCAGCGTCATCTGACATTTCAACAAAACCAAAACCGCGTGAACGACCGGTATCACGGTCAGTAATCACTTTAGCAGAAGCTACTTCACCATATTGTGTGAAGATTGCTTGGAGCTCATCGCTCGTTAGACTGTAGTTCAGTCCAGAAACAAAAATGTTCATAAAAAAAATAAAAAATTAATTAATGCTTACTCCTCATTTAAACTGTAATTCCGAAGAACTTCAAGAAGAAATAAATCGGTAAGCTCCAACAAAGATAGACGTATTTTTGAGAATAGCAAGAAAAATCTTATATTTTTTAATGAAGTCTTAATCCGTGAAATTTAACTCAACTTCATGCCCCGCATGAGAGCGAATGTTCAAAACTTGCTGATTCTCCAGAATCAAATACTGTCCAACAATTCCCTTCAACTTCCCTTCATACACATTTCCCGAATTAAGTTTCCAAGTCTTGGGATTAACAGGACGATCTTCGCAGGGATATTGAATGTTCCAAACTTTGTCTTCATCGTCTATGAAATCTTGGTAGGCGTCTGGGATTTCAAAAAGTAAATTTTCTTTCGCAGCAAGTAAATCGAAGTTTTCCTTGAATAGGGGTTGTAACATTCCCTTCCAATTCGATTTGTCTGAAACATGTTCCTTCAACATGACTTCAAATTCTCCTGCTAATTGTCTGTACGGAACCCTCGCGAATACAAGACCTTGTCGCGCACCTTGATCAATCCACCTCGAAAGCAAATTTCTTTCAGAAGTTACACCAACCTTAACCCCTGAGGTAAAAGACAAATAAACTACATGCGGAATCAAATGATTGTTACGCTCCCATTCCATGTCGCCACGCAAGGCAATACCCTCATGAGCTTTGCATAATTCTGGATGAATGATACAAGGCGAAGCATTAGAAGACTCCTGAAATCCATTCCAACACAAACCTTCGCCGAAAGTCTTGTTCAATTTTTCTCCGTGAAGAACGCAACGAATATCGCCAGTTGCAGAAAGTCTGATCTGCTTTCCGATTAACTCATTCAAATTAATTTCCCCTTGTAAGTTCATATTGTCATAGAGAGGAAGAATGTATTGCGCTTCACCATTTTCGGACAAACTTGTCCGCATTTTTCTCAAATGTGTTTTCATAATTTGGAAACAAAGAAAAAGAATACTATATTCGTCTGAACAAATTCTTTAAAAATGAAGAAACAATTACTCTCTCTTTTGGCATTTGGAGCAATGCTATCGGCTTCTGCACAAACTGTTTTGTTTGAAGATAACTTCGACTCATACACGACTGGAGCAGGCGTTGTAGCGCAAAACACCAACTGGGCATATTGGAGCACAGGCACTCCATCAGACGCCAATGTAAGTTCTGACTTCGCTAGTAGCGGAACAAACAGTGCCAATATTAATGGTACAGCCACTGATTTGGTTTTACCGATTGGTCCTTTCACTACGGGGAAATATGACATTAAATTCAAAATGTACTTACCAGCTGGTGCTGGTGGCTATTTCAACGCATTGCATACATGGTCTGGGTCATCAACTGCTTACCAATGGGCTGGCGATATCTTTTTCGACGGTGCGGGTGTTGCAACTTGGACTACCGGTGGAGTTGCAGGTGGCTCTGTAACCGTTGGAACCGATGTTTGGTTCGACGTGCAAATAACTGCTGACTTAGATAACGATCTTGGAAGAGTCTATTTCAACGGTGTTGTTGCTAATGAGTGGCAATGGAGTTTGAACAATGCAAATGGTGCTGCTGGAACAAACGCACTCGCTGCTTTTGATTTTTACGGAACGAACACCGCTGGCTCGGCTGGTAATTACTATATCGACGATGTTCAAGTGATTGAATCTACAGGAGTTTCTGTGAAGCCTGTCGTTAATACTAAAATTTCAAAAGTTTCTATTTACCCCAACCCAACCAACTCAAATTTCAACATAGAAATTCCTGAAAACTTCGTTGGTGGTGAAATCAGCATCATTGATTTAACCGGAAAACTGGTTATGAAGGACCGCATCACCCAAAGCGCTATCAAACGTGTTGACGTATCAAATTTGAACGACGGAATCTATTTGATTCGCATGAACAATGGGTCGGTTCATTTCACAGACCGCCTCGTTAAGAAATAAGAAATATTTTCAATCTTGAAAGGAGCCGATAATCGGCTCCTTTTTTATTTTTGGACCAAAAGTTGAAAAGCCTATTTTCAGTCTGAATCTTTCCAAAAGAATTCAGTTGTAAAAAGCAACGAATACCTAACTTTGAACGTCTTTAAGAGAGTTATGAAACATATGAAAGCGAAAATCTTATTCTTCCTGCTTATTTCAATAAGCGCATTTGCAACCGCACAGACAAAAAAAGCAAAACTGCCCTACTCTATCAAAGGAAAAATCGA
>JBIKVX010000102.1:0-6961 GCA_044356625.1 Flavobacteriales bacterium
GATCAAGTTCTTGAAATCAATCTTGATGAATTAGAGCCATACATCAACGGTCCTTTCACTCCAGATTTGGCTACGCCTATCTCAAAAATGAAAGAAGCTGCCGCTGCGAACGATTGGCCAATTAAAGTTGAAGCTGGGCTTATTGGTTCTTGCACCAACAGTTCTTACGAAGATATTTCTCGCGCAGCATCTTTAGCGAAGCAAGCGGCAGAAAAAGGAATGGTACCCAAAGCGGAATTCAGCATTACGCCTGGTTCAGAGAAAGTTCGCTTTACCATTGAGCGCGACGGCTTTATTGAAACGTTTTCGAAGATTGGCGCGAAAGTTTTCGCAAACGCTTGTGGACCATGCATTGGTATGTGGGCAAGAGCTGGCGCGGAAAAGAAAGAACGCAACACAATCATTCACTCGTTCAACCGTAACTTCTCTGCTCGTCAAGACGGAAATCCAAACACAATGGCATTCGTTGCTTCTCCAGAAATTACAACTGCATTAGCGATTGCTGGAGATCTTACCTTCAACCCACTTACCGATTCTTTAACGAACAATAAAGGAGAGCAGGTGATGTTCGATGCTCCAACCGGATATGAATTACCACCCCTTGGATTCGACGTAAAAGACGCCGGTTACCAAGCACCCGCTGAAGACGGAAGCGCTGTAGAAATTACGGTTGCTGAAGACAGCGAACGCTTGCAATTGCTTGCACCGTTTGCTGATTGGGACGGAACAAACATTGAAAACGCAAGTGTGTTGATTAAGGCAAAAGGAAAATGTACAACTGACCATATCTCAATGGCTGGACAGTGGTTACGTTTCCGTGGTCACTTAGACAATATTGCAAACAACACGTTAATTGGTGCTACCAATTTCTTCAACGGTGAGCAAAACAAAGTAAAGAATCAAATCACTGGTGAATACGCTGAAGTTCCTACGGTTCAGCGTGCATATAAAGCAGCTGATGTCCCTTCAATTGTTGTGGGAGACCACAATTACGGCGAAGGCTCTTCACGTGAGCACGCAGCCATGCAACCGCGTCACTTGGGCGTTCGAGCAATTCTTGTAAAAAGCTTTGCGCGTATTCATGAAACTAACTTGAAGAAGCAAGGTATGTTGGCGCTCACTTTTGCTAACGAAGCTGACTACGATAAAATTCAAGAAAACGACAAAATCAATTTCGTTGACTTGGTGAATTTCACTGCTGGAAAATCTTTGACATTGGAGTTGGTTCACGAAGATGGGTCGAAAGAAAACATTCACGTTAACCACACCTACAACGACCAACAAATTGAATGGTTCAAAGCAGGTGGCGCCTTGAACTTAATTAGAAAATCACTTTAATAATTAATCTTCGCACTATGAAAAATCTATTGTATCTCTTTCTTGCTTTAACGTTCTTCGCCTGTGGAAACGCCTCTCCCAATGCAGAAGCTACTCCTGCGGCAACAACAAATACGGTTGTAGACGGAACTAACAAAACTGAAGCTGTTCTTTCCATAAGCGGAATGACGTGTGTGGCCGGTTGCGGCGGTAAAATTCAAAAGGAACTTCAAGGAATAAAAGGAGTTGTAGCAACTTCATTGGATTTCGTTGAAGATCGAGATGTGAATATTGTGAAGGTGGAATTTGATCCGAGTGTTGTGAAGGAAACAGACATGACAAATATCGTGAACACCATTGCCGATGGTCAATACCATGTGGTGAAGGCTGAAATAATTTCGCACAAAGCTTCTTAATGTCAACCCTTCCACAAACAAAAAAAAGACTCAATACAGCAGGTAAAGTTGGTGTAGTCTGCATGTTTTTAATCATCATTGCAGGCAGCTTTGTTCGCATTACGGGAAGCGGAATGGGTTGTCCCGATTGGCCGAAATGTTTCGGTTATTACATTCCTCCTACTGACATTTCAACCGTGCAATTGGAAGACGGAAGAACCTATTCAAGAGGACAAATGGTTATTCATCACGACACCCTTTGGATTGCTGAACACGAATTTCAATACTCATCCGATTTCTGGAAGAAAAATTCCGGAAGTGAAGCAGCACTCAAAGTTTATTCTAAACACCAATACGCGGAATTTAATGCGTTTCATACTTGGACGGAATATATCAATCGCCTGCTTACAGGACTGCTTGGATTACCTATTCTAGTGATGACATTCCTGGCAATGCTGTACTATAAAAAATCGAACGACTATTGGCCAGTTTTGTATTCGGTATTTGCCATTGTCATGATTCTTTTTGAAGCGTGGTTGGGGAAGATGGTTGTAGACAAAAATTTGAACACATCAACCATTACTTTACACATGGTTGGCTCCCTTGGGATTCTACTAAGTCTATTGTTCCTTATTCGCAGAACCAACGATAAAGCTAATTACACCATACCGGTCGTTCTTCGTAAAGCACTCTCCTTTTTCTTTATCATTCACCTTGTTCAACTTTTGCTTGGCACACAGGTAAGAGAATCGGTGGATATGCTTCTTGAAAATGGAATTGGAAGAAATATTCTCATTGATAATTTACCTGTCGGATTTAAAATACACCGAAGCTTTTCCATCTTAATTGTTATTTTGGCAACGATGATGTATTTGCAATACCGAAGATTAGAAATTCAACCAAGGAAATTTAAATACTTGTTTGTCGTTCTTGGATTTGAAATTTTATTTGGAGTTGGAATGGCATACTTGGGAATACCTAGATTTCTTCAGCCACTGCATTTACTTTTTTCAATTATATTGTTTGCTCTTAGCGGAATGTTATTATTGGAATCGAAAAAGAAATAAACACTCCATTTAGTTTTTAACATTCTCTAATTTACTTTGGTCGACGTTTATCTTTGACCTCTGCTATTAGGAAATGAAAGGTGTATTCTTTTTGCTTTGGTTAACTTTTTATTGCTTGATTTCAAGCGCTCAGGAAAGTGTGCCCATACGCTTAAGGCAATTGAAGCCCAACCGCGAGTTAACTAATTTCCTAAGACTAGATTCTCTTCAACAAACTAAGGCCAATGTTAACTACGAGCTTATACTTTCTCATGGCAGATGGTATGCGATTGGGGATGGCGACGGACAAGTTTTTATTTCCGAAAACGGAAATTGGAAACGAATAGATAAAACCCGACTTGAAGGATATCATTACCGCGCATTTCTTTTCGATTGCAACGGGAGCTTAATGAAATACGGTGGCTACGGTTTTTGGAGAAATCATGGCATGTTCGTTAAATTCAATGAAGCATTAGGCGATTGGCAAATTCAACCCAGCGACCGCGACCTTCCATTTAGTGGAAATCTCGCTTACTTCAGCAGAAAAGAAAATTCCCTTTACTCATTTGGCAATTTCATTTACAACCAATCAATGAGCGAGGAGAAGAAATTTCTCGACAGCCTGTATCGAATTGATTTGCTTACCATGAAATGGGAGAATCTCGGGAAGCTCAATGAAACACTTATAAATAATTACCATCTGCATTACCGTTCCACCACACTTTCTGACAATACGGGTTGCTTTGTCTTGCCGATTAGCACAGATTCGACTGCTCTTTTTTTGAATTTCGAAACGAAAAAATACAGCGTTTACAATTCAAAAAACAATTCCCGACTCTTTCGTTTTTTTCGCGAATTACCGCCAAATCAACAATTGTATTCAGATAGCTACGGTTTAAAAATTCTTGCTAACGACTCAATCGTTATTCTCGACTCCATTTCTTGGGAAGCCGCTATTGATCAACCCGTTGAATCTTCAAATTTAATCGACGGAAAAACTCCAACGATTGCTTTCAAATATTCACTCCTACTGGGTGGTCTTGGTCTATTCTTCGGAATTCTCGTTTTGTTTTACTTGTACAAACGAAAAAAATCAAAACCGGTTGCTACATATGTTCCACCTGTTCAGTCCTTTTCAAGAACGCTTGACCTTTCAATTTCAAACACTATCGTTTTCCAAGGAGCCATGTACCCCATTGACACTGCAGATTATCTCGTGATTCAAAAACTGGCTCAACAAGATGCGACAACAATTGATTTAAATGATTGGTTGGGGTTGGAAAACAAACAACCCGAAAATCAGAAAAAGCAACGGGCAGAGTGGATCAAACGCATGAATACCTTCTTTCAATCAATTGGTTTCAACGATGATGCGTTTAAAAGAGAACGTTTGGAAACGGACAAACGCATGTTCGTTTACAAAATGAACAGCGTCCTTAAACAAAATGGAAATTCAGAACTTCCCTTATCTGAAAAATAGGTGAAGTTCCAAAACATTCGCTTGATTAAAGGGTGTTCATAACCAACTATTTGCGTCTGTTAATTAAGTGAAAATAAGTTCTGCCACCCAATTCACTCGATTTCTGTAGCTACAGCTTTTCCTCTAGGATTCTTTTGTAGAAATTCTTGTTGAAATGAATCGCGTCCTAGAAATTAAACACTGGCTTCAAGAAGGCAATCTCTATCGAGCGGAAAAGGCGATACAAAACTGCAGCAACGATCTCAAACCTCAAGAAAAAGAAGAGTTTGAAAAGCTGTTGTCCGAGATCAGTGTTCGCCATTACAGACTACTTGCCGGCAAAGCGGTTATTTCAAAAGATGAAAACCTCTTGATGATCTGTATACAAAAACTGAAAGAGAAAAACGCACCCGTAGAAGGCCTTCAAATTTCTTTGAATCATATCATTTCTAAACGAAAGAAAATGCGTATTCAAAAAACACTTCTAATCCTTTCCGTATTAATCACACTGACAATTTTCGTTTTGTTTTTTCTGGATTAATCCATTTTCTTCGAAGTGTCGAGAAGGGTGTCCATTCCCATCATCTGCTTCATTACTTTTTGCATTCCGTCTGGAGACCCGTCTAAGAAAATAACATTGCCCTTCCCATATTCTGCGAAGTTCTTAATGGCTTCTGTCCACATGGAAAACATAATCATAGAGGTATCTAAATTCGCTTGCTGCATTTCTCTTGCTGCGTTCTGCATACCCTTAGCTACTTCTTCTCTGAACAACGCAACTCCTTGACCTCTTAGCTGTGCAGCCTCTCGCTCTGCCTGCGCGGCAATTTTAATGGCATTTCCGTCGGCTTCAGCCGCCTTAGTCTTCGTAATCAATAACGCCTGCCCTTCGTTCTCTGCAGCAGCTTTCAAATTGCTTGAAGCCACAACCTGGCTCATGGAGCGCATAACAGCTTCATCGAACGTAATGTCATTAATCTGCAAGTCGTGCAGATGATAACCCCACTCTTCAATAACATTATCAATTTGCTCTTTCACATGATCAATAATTTCATTGCGAAGTGATAATACTTCAGCTTGTTTTTTTGTAGCTACAAAGGCGCGAATATTTCCTTCAATGGTCCGAATGAGCGCTTGCATCAAGCTCTTTTCATCAATGAATTTAAAAGCAACTTTCTTAATGCTGTCTTCTGCGTCATCTTGAACGGAAAACAAAAGCATACTCTTAAAATAAACATTCGCTTGGTCTATGGTCACCGCCTGAAATTCCAATTCTACCGAACGATTCTGCGTAGAAATGCGCTTGAAAACAGTTTCTATAAATGGAATCAATAGATTCAATCCCGGACGAATTACGCGTCGGTATTTACCGAAAACCGTGACAACAGCAACGTTTCCTTGCTGTACCGTTTTCAATCCGGAGAAAATAAGCAGCGCTAGGATTCCTAATAAAATGTAAAGTGGCATAATGGAAATTTTTACGAATGTATCTCATCTCTTCCATAAAAATCAGAATAGATTCATTTCACACTAAAAAAGTGTAATTTTGAATATGCAGAATTCCGAATTACTCAACGCTGAAGAAATTGAGCAGAAGCTCATTCGCATGGCCTACGAAATTGCCGAGCGTCATTACAATGAAAAGAACATAGTTTTTATTGGTATTGAAGATAATGGAGCTGCAGTTTCCAAAAGACTCTTTGAACTAGTGAAGGAAATTGTTACCCTTCCCTGCGAAATCAGTAGCATTCAACTTTCAAAAGATCATCCCTTTGGAAGCGCAAAACTTTCAACTCCGCTATCTTTAAAAAACAAATGCGTTGTGCTTATTGACGACGTCTTCAACTCTGGAAAAACACTCATGCATGCCGCATCTTTCCTTGCCGCGCAAGAAATTCATCGCTTAACCACAGCAGTATTAGTGGAAAGAAAGCACCGTAGATTTCCAATCAAAGCCGATTTTGTTGGATTGAAATTATCGACAACGTTGAAAGAACATGTGACCGTATGTATCGACGGCACAAATTCTTCGGTTACGATTCGCTAATTGATTTCGAAGGCGAAATTCAGCATGTAGTTTCTTCCCGCTTGCGGATAGTAAAACCGTTCTGTGACTGTTTCGCCATAGATGTAGGAATAAGCGTATCCGTTGCTCGCATACATTCTATTGAAAATATTATTCACCCAAAAAGTTATCTTCACCGAAGGCTTCGGACCGTATTTCGAATCCCATTGAATTCCGAAATCAGAAACAGCAAAAGCAGTAATCACAGCAGTGCTGCTTCCCGTATTATCGAGATGCTGTTTCCCTACAAACTTTTCATTAAATAAAAGATACAATTGCTTTCTAACCGGCTTCATGGTCATGCGCCAACCGTGCGGAAAAACTTGATATTCGGCAGACAATCCTGCAATAAAATTCGGACTAAAAGCTATATCTGTCTTGCCTCTTGAAATAACTTCTTCAGCATAACTGTCGTAATTGAAAATGCGCTCTTGGAAGTCAATGATTTTATTTTCACTCAAGGTAATATTTCCATTCACCTTCAAACGTTGTTGGTTGAAGTATGCTGAGGAACTCAACTCTACTCCCCTTCTGTAGGACTTAGCCACATTGGTTCTCAGGGGAGCACCTACGTCGTTTACAGCACCTGTTAAGACCAGTTGATTGTCGTAATTCATGGAGTACACATTCACATCGAATTGAAACAATTTATCATTCTCGAAATGAAGGCCAGCTTCGT
>JBIKVX010000081.1:0-7757 GCA_044356625.1 Flavobacteriales bacterium
CGCAGATCATTTCCTTCAAGTAAGAGTAGGTGGAGATCACGCGTTATTCAAAATGATCGGACATTACCTGAAGACGCTTGAGCAAGAAATAGGAGGCGTGCTTGATCAGAAATTCGTTGAAGAAAAAACAGAAGGATTCATCAAGTATTGGAATAGTCTCGACGAAGTAAACCTCCACGAGTGTTCTGAAATAAGCGGCATATCAAAAGCGCAAGCTTTCGAAATTGCGGAACTCATTTCCAAAAAGAAAAATATTATTTCATGCTGGGCAATGGGACTTACCCAACAGAAAAAAGCCGTGGCCATTATCCAAGAGGTGGTGAACATTCACTTGGTTTTAGGTGCAGTTGGAAAGCCAGGCGCAGGACTTTGTCCGGTGCGCGGACACTCGAATGTGCAAGGCGATCGCACCATGGGCATTAACGAAAAACCCCGCGAACCATTCCTGCTAGCCCTCGACAAACGATACAACTTCATAGCACCGAGAGAACACGGGTTCGACGCGGTAGAGGCCATTGACGCCATGTCTGAAGACAAAGTGAAGATATTTATTGGCCTAGGTGGAAACTTCGTTTCAGCAACGCCCGACAGTGTATTCACCGGAAAGGCCATGCAGCGCGTTCCATTAACCGTTCACATCTCAACCAAACTGAATCGCTCTCATTTGGTTACCGGAGAAGAGGCACTCATTCTTCCGTGCCTAGGAAGAACGGAAATAGACTTGCAAGAAGGCGGAGAACAATTCGTAACCGTTGAAAATTCCATGGGAATCGTTCATCGCTCGCGAGGAAGCATTGCCCCCGCTTCTGAACTATGCATGAGCGAACCCGCAATCGTTTGCGAAATCGGAAACGCGTGCAAGAAGACATCTGACCTAGCTTGGAAAAAGTGGAGAAGCAATTACGACTTCATTCGTGAAGAAATTGAAGCGACCATTCCAGGATTCGATAATTACAACAAACGCGTTCGCGGCGCAGATGGATTCTATCTCCCGAACGGTCCGCGTGAAGGGAAGTTCACAACACCTTCAGGAAAGGCCCAGTTCAGAACAGAACCGCTTCAACACATAGAAATTCCAACCGGACATTGCGTGCTCATGACCATTCGCACACACGATCAGTTTAACACAACGGTCTACGGATTAGACGATCGCTACCGTGGAGTAGAAAACGAACGTCGCGTGTTAATGATGAATGAAGAAGATATTCTCAATGCAGGCTTTCAACACAAAGAATTGGTTAACATCATTTCAATTCACGAAGGGGTAGAGCGCAAAGCCATTAAGTTTCACATTATTCCATACGACATTCCGAAAGGATGCGTGGGGACTTATTTCCCTGAAACGAATTGCTTGGTTCCGTTGCATCACACAGCTGAACGAAGCAACACACCAATCAGCAAATTCTTAATTGTTCGTTTCGAAAAATACAACGGAGAAGTGGGATGATTTCGAGAATTTTGTGGTTGCCAATTAATATAATTCAGCTTGTTTTAGTTTTTATCTGGACCATGCTATGTGGGATTTTCGGAATGGTCTTCGCACTCGTAACCAATCCAACGTATTCGCACCGAATAATGGGTTACTATATTTTTTCTCCGGGTATTCTTGCCATTTCCTTGGTTCGTGTGAAAGCCAAAGGATTAGATAATGTGCTCGAAGAGCCTGCAATTTACGCATCGAATCACGCGTCACAATTAGACATTCCTGTCATTAGCACGCGCATTAATAGGCCTATGTTTTTTATCGGGAAAGTTGAGTTAAAGAAGATTCCTGTTTTAGGCCAATACATGAAAATAGTGGGAATGATTTTCGTTGATAGGAAAAACAGAGAGCGCGCCATGGCGAGCATGCGCACTGCCATTCAAGATATTCAAGGTGGGAAGAGTATTGCAGCATTTCCGGAAGGAACGCGCACGAAAACAGGAGAGTTACTTCCATTTAAAAAAGGTATTTTTACCATTTCGAAAGAAGGAAGAATTCCAATCGTCCCCATTGCTGTAATTGGAAGCGCCAAGGCCTTAGCAAGTGGAAGCTTTTCTATGCGTCCGGCTACAGTTGAATTAAGAATCTTACCCGCCTTGAAAGACGATGATTTTTTCAATTTAAGCATTGAAGAAATGGCAAACTACACGCGCAATCTTATTCAACAAGAAATAGAAAAAGGTTAGAAAGGAAATCCAAGACCTAAGTTCAAGACTGGTTGAAGTTTAAATGTACTCGGTGCATTATTTACATCTGAAAGAAATGCGTTGTATTCGTCTTTCCCTTGCCACAACCACTTTTCACCATTTACTTTTAATGGATCTCTTAAAGGAATTCCAACATCCATTCTAACAATAAAAAAATCGAAATCGAAGCGCAATCCGGCTCCTGTGCCTAGCGCAAACTCTTTGTAAAATCGGCTTTTGTTAAACTCCGCATTCGGTCGGCTATTGTCTACGTTCGCTAACCAAATATTACCTGCATCTATGAAAAATGCCGCTTGAAACATGTTTGTAATCTTGAAGCGATATTCCGCATTGAATTCCAGTTTAATGTCGCCAATGTTGTTGAATGAACGGATTACTGAAGTGTCGCGAAAACTACCTGGCCCTAGCGTTCGTGCTTGCCAAGCCCGCAATCCATTAGCACCACCGCTGAAATAACTTTTTTCAAAGGGTAGAGATGGAAGGTTTTTTAATGGAATTCCAACTCCTACGAAAGCTCGAAGAGCAAATTTATTACGGTCATCTGTTTGCGTGTAGAAGCGAAGGTCATGGTCAGATTTTACATACTGCGCAAAGCGAATATTATTGATTTCATAGCTGCCGAGAGAGTCGGCAATTGCGTTTGGAAGGCGCTGATAAACAGCGCGAAGTAAATTACCCGCACCTTCAATTATATTGCCGCGATAATAAAAAGCTCGAGGCTGGTTGCCATCTTTCTGCGTGTTTACGGTAAAACCCAATCGTGAAGCTAAAATCAAATGATCTTGATAACTGTTTGCCAGGTAGCTATCGTTCAAAGAACCTAACCATTGATCGAATGCGGCAGAACGCTCGATTTTTATGACACTCAATTCAGCCCATTCTATATCGAAAGAAGAAACTGTTTCTGGATTTTCAATGAAGTTCCAACCGAAACTCACCTGCGAAAGTGTTCGAGTATAATCGGGTCGTCGTTGGTAGTTTAATCCTGCTCGAAGTGTAGTCTTAGGGTAGTTACTTCTGCTAGTTTTAGCGAGGTCTTTTGGAAATAAGCGAGGTAGGTTTAACGAAAGCTCAGGTCCGATTTCAAATGTATTAAGCTGAAATGTTCGCTGAACAATTTGGTCACCTGTATTGTTGCTGTTGGCCGATGCTCCACCCAAAACTTGCGAAGCCTCTGCTCCGACAACGGTTTTGAATTCAAAAGACTCGGCTCCTCTAAAAACATTGCGGTGCTTGTAAATAAAGTTCCCATAAATACCCATATTTCCAGCGCGGTTCGTTACGCGCGGATCGAAGCTTAATGCTTGTTTTTTATTTGGGGCGAGTAGTACTTTAACATCCAGTAAATTTCTTCCGGATGTTGTTTCAAATCTAGGTGAAAGCTGAATATTTACTGTTTTGAAAACACCTATTTGGGTAAATCGTTTATAGGTTTCATCTAAATAACGTTGTTGATAGAGTTGACCTTCTTTTACCTCAACTCTGTGGTTGAGAAGAATGGGTTTAAGACAAGACAGGCCATTGCTATATACATCTAACCCTTTGTACAAGACAGTGTCTGTTGGGATTTTGTTTGGGTCAAGAGGGTTGAAAGATGTGTTGAACGAGATGTCACCAATGTAGAATTTTTTGTGAGGCAGTGTTTTGTCGGTGTAATTGCCATAACCATCAATGGCCTTTTGGTTAAGTACCGTTAGTTTAACATTAACTTTTTTTGGATTAGAGACTGTATCGAGCTGATAAACGATGTAATCAGGTATAAACTCATAAAAGCCTTCGTTACTCAGAAACAAAGTTATTCGCCCTCTTTCCGCATCAAGGTTTTCAACTCGGAATCTACTATCTGGTTTAACCAACGATTTTTCACGGAGCTTCGGAATTTGTTCCAAAATAAGAGCGTCTTGAGAGCTCCATTCCACTTTGTTTATTTTGTAAAGATCTTTCAATTCAACATGGTAAATAACATTACTTTTTTTACCTGCCTTCCAGAACAAATTGCTTTTCTCGTTTAACACACGTTCGGCTTTTACTTCAGCATTAAAGTAACCGTTTTTGCGGAGATAAATTTCCATCTGACGCGCTCCTTTATTCATGAGAACAGTATCTAAAAGAACAGGGGGTTCTCCAACTGTGTAGGCAAGCCAAGGCCAAAGACCGTTGCATGTTTTAGGTTCTTTGTGTTTTTTATTTTTGCGATTTTCTTTATCGAATCGCTTTTTGTTTATTCGCGCACAACGCTTGTCAATGCGCAATTTCGAACGATCCAAAAATTTCTTGGGAACGAAGGTGTTCAAACGCATGTTCAACCGAAACATGAGAGTCTTTCGGTTGGGTTTAAGCTTAGTCAAATACAAGAGTTCGTCGGCGCTAACATCTGTTACCGTGAGTAGGTCGTTTTTATATTCAAGAAAATCAACTTTGTGATCTTCGAAATAAATTTCACCTTCTTGTAAATTATTTTGAATGGTGCATGAGGTATACCCAAGCATAATAAATGCGCCAATAAGCATTCGGGAAAACCATACCTCTCTGAAAATTCTATTTTGCATCATTTCCACAAATATCTAACGCATCTTTGTAGAAATAAAATTAAATGTCTATTTCTAAGAACGAAATCAAACTAATTCGCTCTTTGCAGCAGAAGAAATTCAGAATGCAAGAGAATTTGTTCGTTGTGGAAGGAAAAAAGGTCGTTGAAGAAGCTCTGAAGTTGAATGGCTCAGTGATGAAGATATTTACGACCGATGAAGAATTCTCAGAGGAAATGAAAGTGCCTTTGATTCACCCTCGGGATATGGAGCAGATTTCAAGCTTAACGAATGCTCCTGGTTATCTTGCTGTTTTGAAACAATCGTTAAAGAGTTTGATAACCTTAAAAGGGAAAACGTTTTGCATTGCAAACTCTATTTCAGATCCAGGAAATTTAGGAACCCTTATTCGCACCTGCGAATGGTTTGGAGTAGATGCATTATTGCTCGACGAGCATTGTGTAGACCCATACAACCCTAAAGTTATTCAAGCGACAATGGGCAGTGTTTTGCGTCTTTCAATAGCGGAGTCTTCAGGACAAGAAATTATTGAATTTTGTAAAGCGAATGCTATACCTATTTTGGCGGCCGATTTGAATGGCACTCCCATTCAAGAATTTCGCGCCCCAGAAAAATGGGCATTGGTAGTCGGAAGCGAAAGTCATGGTGTTTCCAATGAGTTTGTTCATGCAGCAAAAGAATGCTTAACCATTCCCGCAATGGGAGAAGCTGAAAGCTTGAATGCATCAATTGCAGGTGGTATTGCGATATATCAATTGAAACTAAGCAACTGATTTCATCGGCCGTAAAAACGCGCAGGTTGCAGCAACGGTTCAAAGACAAAAAATTGAGCAAGTCCCAATTCATTGGCGTCTGTCTTCGCCCAGAAATATTCCGGGTCAAAGGGTGTCAATTGGCCTGTAGCATCTGGAGTCATTTCTTTTGCTTTCTTTAAGTACAAACTCAACGAAGTAATATTTCCTTCGCTATTCTTAACTTTCAAAACAAAAGTAGGAGCAATGTTCTTGATTGAGTCGGCTGATTCTGGCTTCAATAGGGTGTTGTATGTTTCTAAATTCACCTTTCGCATCCGCTTCAACAAGTCAAAAGCAAGCGCTGTATCTAGCTGCGCAAATGGTGTAAGCGCGCCGTTCAAGTTGCGTTCGAATTTCAGTTTGTTATTTCCCAGGTATGATAATTTGAAACTGCTACCAGGGTCTGTCATATGCAAAACTTCAATTTCAGCAATGTCGTTATTCGGATAGTAGAAAATATCGGTGCTGCGCCATTCCATTTCATCAATGAAAAAGCGAGGGTTTAAAAATCCAGTGAATCCTTCAATGTGGGTAATGTATGGCTCCTCGCTTCGACCGTCTTCAGGTGTCTCTAAAAGCATTATAGTGCCCATGTGATCTTGAGTATTTGGCCCAACGTAATAGGTTTTGAGAAGTTCGTTGTTCTTGCCGTAAATCTTTACTTCCTTTGCTGAGGTGGTCATAACAGCCAACATGTTGTCTCGCATTTTCGAAGGGACATTTCCTCTCACACGAATGTCATGAAAACATTCAAGCAACAGTTTTATCACATCTTTTCGAGCAGCGTATTTTTTATTGATTGTCCAGTCGGAACTATTATTCTTTCGTTCCAGCAAAGCAACGTTGCCGTTTCTGTCTTGAATGGTAATTTTCGAGACGGATGCTGTGTCTTCAACGGCAAACTGCATAAACGGATTATCTCCTGTTGAATTTTTCCGACTTAGTTTTGGATAAAGATAAAAAGCTGTTCCCGCCAGAATTAAGAACAAAATGAGAAGAATAACATTCTTTTTTTTCATATCAATTCTTCGTTATCCAGCGCTTTTTTCTAAAATAAACAACAGAGGTTCCAAAGAGGGCTAAAACAAAAAGAGGAGAGGCAGTATTCAACGTTTGCCAATAAGTCTTTTCATTTGAAATTTTATCTTTGTTCAATTTTCGTATTTTGATGTTTCGAGACCGAACTTCAATCAAGCTCGCATCGTCCAAAAGGTAGTTTACACAATTGAGAAGCAAATCTTTGTTGTCATACATCACTCGTTTGAATTGTTTACTGTAACCCAATTGCCTTGCATACTGTTTCCCGTTTTCAACGTACGCCTCGTTGTATGCTATATCAGAATCGGAAATAACAATCATTTGCGTGGGTACACTCGAACTTCTGAAAGCAATTTGTGGGTCCTTACGAATGCTATCGTGCAGAAAGTCATTAAAAGCAGACGTGAAAGTGCCTTCCATTAGAAGCCCCATTATCTGGTGAGGTTTATTGTTGGTTTTGAAATAATCACCGGTCTCTCGCAAAAGCTCTAAATCTATCCGAACCGGAGCCTTGAATTCCTTGGCTAAATCAGAAGAAAATAGAAATGGTGTTTTGCGAACATTCTTGCTCTGATTCACAGTGTCAAGCGAGCCTGCAAACTCGGTAAAGATGGGGTCTAAATTTGCTGCAATAGGATGGGGGTTTTTCTCTGAAGTGAGAACAGGAGCAAAGTAATTACTCTTTTCAACATAGCTTCTCTGATTTCCGATGGGGCCTTGGTCAAGAATAATAGGTGCTCCTTGAAAATCGATGACCATGTTTCTATTCAATCGAACGCCATATTCATAAAGCATTTCATAGAGACCGTTTTCGTTCGAAATGGCCATGGCAGCGCCGCCTGTCTTCAAACTATCTAAATTCATTTGAAGGGCATCGAGTAACCAAAGAACTTTTCCACCATTCATGACGAACTGATCAATGAAAAATCGATCCTTATCGGGAACAACCGAGTCGGGTCCAGCAATGATAAGCATGTCGCATTCGTTGGTTCGAAATTTAAGGTTTTTATCTTTTTTACTAAGGGCGCTTACTTGACCTTCGATATTTACCAACTTAATGTCGTAATCTTCTTTTAAAGCTCTCAGAAAGCCGTCTAAATGTATCGGTTCAATTTCCTTATGTCCTTGAAGAACTCCTATCAGCGGTCTTCGTTCGCGTAAAATTCTCTTAAAGGTGCTTGCTAGT
>JBIKVX010000146.1:0-5584 GCA_044356625.1 Flavobacteriales bacterium
GCAATGCAGTAAACGCATTAGCTAAAGTAAACGAAGAATTAGCCTCGGTATACAAAATCAACAAGGGTCTCCAATCTCAGATTGAGGACTTCAATGTTAAAATAGAAGAGTTAGAAGCAAACCAATCGTTGAGGAATGAAACACAAATAGATCATGTTCATTCAACTAAGCAGAGAATCAACGCGTTGGTAAAAGAGATAGATGAATGTCTTTTACTATTAAACAAATAGTGGAACAATGAGCGAAGTGACCTTACAAATATCCATTGCCGGTAAAAATTACCCCCTCACGGTGAATGCTTCAGAAGAAGCTGCTATCCGCAAAGCAGAGGTGCAATTGGAAAAGGCTGTTTCCATGTTTCAAAAAAACTATGGAGTAAAAGACAGAGGAGATTTACTAGCCATGGCGGCTTTACAAATCATAACTAAACTAAACAACACCCCGGCCCAGGTTGTAGAAAAAACCGTTGAGGTTGTGGTGGAAAAGGAAGTCATTGTTGAGAAAGAAGTTGTGATTGAAAAAGAAGCTGCCGCACCCGATTATACCGAGCAATTCTCAGCATTAGAGAATCTCGTAAACGGATATTTGGCGAACTAGTCCACTATTCTCTACCCTCTGCTTTAGGAAACGGACCCGAACGTCCGCATGTGGAACACTAATACTTTTTGTCATATGGAAGGCAGTGTATTGATTATTGTTTGCTCAATTACCGGAGTAATCAGTGGTGCTCTTCTTACCTACTTTGTTTTAAATGGTGCGTTAAAGTCTAAAAAAGACGGCATTATTGAAGAAGCGAAGAAAGAAGGAGAAACCCTTAAAGAGAAGAAAATTCTTCAAGCCAAAGAGAAATTTTTGGAGATGAAGTCGCAACACGACCGTGAGGTTGGCGAAAAAAACAACAAAGTGAAGCAAGCGGAAGACCGCATTAAGAATCGCGAACGCGAAATTTCACAACAACAAGAACAACTGAAGCGCAAAGAAAAAGAGGCCGATGCTCAAAAAGAAAACGCGACGAAGTTGATCGAATTGAATGAAAAGAAATCGGGAGATTTAGAAAAATCATCTCAAAAAATTATCGCTCAATTAGAAGACCTTTCCAAACTTTCTGCCGATGATGCGAAAGCACAATTGATGGAAATGTTGAAGGAAGATGCGCGTAACGCTTGCGCTTCGCAAATTCAAGGTATCGTCGACGAAGCGAAATTGAAGGCGAATCAAGAAGCGAAGAAAATTGTTATTCAAACCATTCAGCGCACAGCCGTTGAGCATGCCGTTGAAAATAGCGTTTCAGTATTCAATATTGAAAACGACGAAATCAAAGGACGTATCATTGGTCGTGAAGGACGTAACATTCGTGCACTGGAAGCGGCTACCGGAGTTGAAATTATTGTTGACGACACACCCGAGGCGATTGTCCTTTCTTGTTTCGATCCAGTTCGTAGAGAGATTGCTCGTCTTTCTCTTCACCAATTGGTTACAGACGGACGTATTCACCCAGCGCGTATTGAAGAGGTTGTTGCGAAGGTTAGCAAGAACATTGAAGAGGAGATTGTTGAAGTTGGAAAGCGTACCTGTATTGAAATGGGTATTCACGGTCTTCACAGTGAATTGGTTCGCATGGTTGGACGTATGAAGTATCGTTCTTCTTACGGACAAAACTTATTGCAGCACAGCCGCGAAGTAGCCAACCTTTGTGCTACCATGGCAAGCGAATTAGGATTGAATCCAAAAGCTGCGCGCAGAGCAGGATTGCTTCACGATATTGGAAAAGTTCCAGACACTGAAAGCGAATTACCGCACGCAGTATTGGGTATGAAGTTGGCAGAGAAGTATGGCGAAAAACCTGACGTGTGTAACGCTATTGGCGCTCACCACGACGAGGTTGAAATGAAAACCCTACTTGCTCCAATTATTCAAGTGTGTGATGCTATATCAGGTGCTCGTCCGGGTGCTCGTCGTGAAGTGGTTGAAGCTTACATTCAGCGTTTGCGTGATTTAGAGAATTTAGCTTTGGAATATCCTGGCGTATCTAAATCGTTTGCTATTCAAGCTGGACGTGAATTGCGTGTTATGGTTGAAGCTGATCACGTAACAGATGATCAGGCAGATGCGTTAGCCATTTCATTGGCATCACGTATTGAAACTGAAATGACATATCCTGGCCAAGTTCGCGTAACGGTTATCCGTGAAAAGCGTGCTGTGGGTATTGCGAGATAATATTTTGCATTAGACGAACAAAAACGCCCGCGAATGCGGGCGTTTTTTATTTCAACAAAATTAATTTTAACTCAACGCCTGAGCCAAGTCCGCAATTATATCTTCAGAATTTTCGATTCCAACACTCAAACGAATCATTCCTTCAGTAATACCCATTCCAATTTTATCTTCATCCGGAACGTCTGCATGCGTCATAGAAAACGGATGCTGAGCAAGACTTTCGTTACTTCCTAAACTAACCGCCAGCTTAATGAGCTTGCAATTATCAAGTACTTTAAACGCCTCTTCTTCTCCACCGCGAACCGTGAAGCCTATCATAGCTCCCGGAGCCTTGCATTGCTCCTTATAAATTGCAATTTGCTGAGGTGAATTCGTTGCCAAACCAGGGAAGCAAACATGCTCTACTTTCGGGTGATTCACTAGAAATTCAACTACATCAACTGCATTCTTAGTTTGCTGGTCCATTCTAATCTTCAATGTCTCAATGCTACGTGTGAGTAGCCATGCGGTATAAGGTGCAATCATGTTTCCTAAAAACGTACGTAACGTTTTAATTGCAATGATGTGCTCTTTCTTTCCAACGGTAACACCAGCAATTAAATCGCTGTGTCCACTTAAATACTTAGTCGCACTGTAACAAACTACATCGGCTCCCCATTCCATAGGCTTCTGCCAAATAGGGCCCATATAGGTATTGTCAACTGCGTATAAAACTTTGTTACCTGAGGTGGCTTCAATTTTATTTCTGAACTCGTGTATCGCCTTCAAATCAAACAAGTGATTCGTAGGATTCGCAGGAGTCTCAGTAAAAACCATTTTCACGCGATTCAATTTATCTTCGGAATGAAGGCGGTCATACAACTCATCAAGAGAATCATTCGGACCGAACGATTCCCATTGAATTCCGAAATCAATTAGCACTTGATGAATGAAGTGATGCGTTCCTCCGTAGGTTGGATGACTACAAACCAAAATATCGCCAGGACGCAAGTAAGCTAACATGGTTGTAGCAATTGCGCTCATGCCACTTTCGAAAGTTGCTGCTTCATCTGCTCCTTCGTATAAGGCTAAACGCTCCTCTAAAATTTGAAGGTTAGGATTATTCAAGCGGCTGTAGATCAGACCAAGCTGCTCGCCTTCGTTCATCGTGTCTTTGCCATAGGCCAACGCAAAAAAGCGTTTGCCTTCAGCGGCTGTATTGAATACAAAAGTTGATGTTTGAAAGATCGGGGGTTTCACAGATCCTTCGCTCCATTTCGGGTTATACCCATGGCTCATCATCCATGACTCGGGGTGTTTCTTTTCCATTTGCCGAAAATACGACATCTATTCGCTATCTTTGAGCTTCGAAATGCAATTCGTACATCCCGAAATACTTTGGGCCCTTACTGCTCTAGCCGTTCCGGTTCTTATTCACCTCTTTAATTTCCGTAGGTATAAAAAAATTGCATTTTCCAACATTTCTTTTCTAAAAGACGTAAAGTCTGAAACAACCAAATCTTCCAAAATCCGACACTTCATCATTCTTTTGTGTCGTTTATTGGCATTTGCGGCAATAATATTGGCTTTTACACAGCCCTTCTTCCCGACCGCACAAAGCGAAAAAATGAACGGGGTTAGAGCTGTAAGTGTATACATAGATAATAGTCTTAGCATGCAAGGCCAAGAGGCTGGTGTTTCATTTTTAGAAATTTCCAAACAAAAAGCAACCGCATTGGTCAGCTCTTTTTCCAACAACGATCGATTCCAAATCATTTCTAATAATTTCAAGGGGACCGATCAACGTCTACTTTCAAAAGATGAAGCCATTCAATTGATTCAAAATATTTCTTTCAGTCCTGATAATAAACAAATCAGCGCTGTATTCGAACGTCAGAGAGACTTACTGAATAAATCAGCCGCAGACATTCAACTCTATTATTGGCTATCTGACTTTCAAAGAAATTCAAGCGAGATACAAGAAATTACAAATGCCGAAAATGAATTTATAACAGCCATTCCCGCAACGCAAGAAGTTCAGAAAAACCTGAGCATTGACTCAGTTTATTTCTCAACACCCCAGCGCATTTTGAATACTTCAGATACTCTTTTGGTGGTCATCCAAAACCACAGTTCTGAAGAAATCGAAAATGCACCTCTTAGCGTTGAACTAGACGGTATTCAAAAAGCTGTAAGCGGCGTAAGCATAAAATCGCGAGGACTGATTACGGTTCCAATTGCTTTCAGCACGATGCAAACCGGATTTCATTACGGGAGTGTTCGCATTAACGATTTCCCTCTCGTTTTCGATGACGTGCATTATTTCGCCTATTCCATTTCAGAAAAAATAAACATTCTAAACATCATAGGAACCGAGCAGCAAAGCGTGTCTCAACTTTTCGATAATGATCCGCAATATAATTTCACGACGGTGAATGAAGCATCTGTTTCAACAGAGGCCATTCAATCTTCTAATTTCATTATTTTTCAAGGAATTCAATCGCCATCTCCTCAGCTTATTGGAGACCTATCAAATTACATCGATCAAGGTGGAACTGTATTTCTAATTCCTCACTCCCTCTCAGATCTTTTAAGTTATAATAATTTACTCGGAAGATGCAACAGTGTTCAGTTAGGTTCGAAATCAAACACTCCACTTTCAGCCATCTCTGTCGATTTAAGCAATCCCTTTTACAGCCCTGCATTTGAAAAGCTGCAAAACAATGCCTCTCTTCCATCGGCTAACCTTCATTTCCCAATAAACAATGGGAACCTGCAGTCTATTCCTCTGATTGCATTCCAAGACAACAGTCCATTGCTTGCTTTAACTAACCACGGTAAAGGAAGACTATTCATATCTGCGGTATCTTCTTTGAAAACAGAGAGCACCTTTCTTTCGCATGCCCTATTTCCTGTTAGTCTGCTTCGGGCAGCAGAAACTAGCGCAGAAGCTCAACCTTTGTACTATCAATTGGGTAAAGAATCCTTCATGTCACTCAGTCATACTCCAACAACTGAAGAAGGGCTTTTCGAAATTAGCGGAACAACCAATTCAAAAACATTCATTGCTCAATCGCGAAGCACCGGGGGAGAAACAGAAGTTTTCCTTCCTTCAGAGCTGACCGACGCTGGGTTTTATGTCTTGAAAGAAAACGGTGTAAATCTTCTACCCTTAGCAATGAATTTCAACAATACAGAAAGCAATGTTGATCTGCTTAAATCAGAGGACCTTTTAAAAATTGCACAGCAAACTGGATTGAAACAATTCTCCATTACAGATGCCAATGCTGAAATGCTTCAATCGCTAGCAACGGAATTAGGTGGCGGAATTACACTTTGGAAATATTTAATCTACGCCGCACTTTTCTTTATTGCATTAGAAATCATA
>JBIKVX010000082.1:0-7685 GCA_044356625.1 Flavobacteriales bacterium
GGATACCTCGGCGATATGGTTGTTCGACAAATTCAAGACGCGCAGCAAACCCCTTATCGAAATAAATTCATCGTTGTCTCGAACAACGATTTCACGCCTTACCTCTGCACACCTCTGGTGAGCATGTCTGATGGTGTGGGCGTGTATTGTCCGTTGGAATACAAAAGTGAAATTGAAAATTTAGGCGCAACTTATTTGGGAGATTGGAATTCCACAGAAATTCCAAACGATTGGAAATCGGCTTCAGCCGTGATCTACACGGGTTCTCCTTTTTCTGAAAACCTTTGGGGAACTTTTACATTGTTGAATTTAGAGGTTTGGAAATCCTTGAACTCGTCGCTGATTTTAAGATTCGCTGGAGATTTAGACGAAACCGATTTCCTTCAACATGAAATTAAATTCCATCCGGAAAATGTCCCAGCCGGACACATGGGTATTCTTCCTTCAGCCATCGGTTGGGATCCTATCATTCGTCTGCAAGCCGGAAGCTTGAAAGTGGCAGAGCTCATGAAAACAAATGAGACTCATTACAATAATTTCGAACTTGCCCAATACCTTTAGAACATGAGCGAAGAGAACAAGATCGAGAAATTATCGGATTTGGATTTCAATAAATTCAAAACGTTGGCCAACGATGAATCGCTTTCGCGTTATGAGAAAATTGGATTCTTCAATCATTTTCGTGAAGGAAAAGAAGCACAGATTTGGGACGATATTCAATCGAAGGTTTCAACGCTTGAAATCGAAGGCACGCGTGTCTTGGACATTGGTCCAGGTTGCAGCGATTTGCCTTTTATGTTGTTGAAAAATGCAGAAGAAAAAGGGCAAAATGTAGTGCTTATCGATTCGCAAGAAATGCTGAACCAGCTTCCCGATTTTTCGTTTTGTGAAAAGTTCTCGGCTATGTTTCCCAACGAAACGAAACAATGGTCGAAGGAAAACAAGAACTCTTTTCAAGCCATCATCTGCTACAGCGTTTTGCATTACATTGCCGTAGAGTCAAGCGTTGAATTGTTTGTTGAAGCCATCTGTGAACTGCTTGCCCCAGGCGGAATGGCGCTCATAGGCGATATTCCGAATGTTTCGAAACGAAATCGTTTTTTCAAATCGGAAGAAGGCATTCAATTCCACCAAAACAACCACGGTCCGAACTCATTTCCAGAAATAAATTGGAATGAAAAAAAGCCTGGAGAGTTCAACGACGAGGATGTATTCGCGTTGTTGAAAATGGCTAGAGTGAAAGGATTAGAGGCATTCGTTCTTCCACAAAAAAACGAATTGCCCATGGCAAACAGAAGAGAAGATATCTTATTTGTAAAGCACAGATAACATGAAAAACAAATTAGTCATTTTTGGAAATACAGAGTTCGCAGAGATAGCCTACGAATACTTCACGCACGACAGCGATTACGAAGTGGTAGCGTTCTGCGTTCATCGCGAATACATCAACAAGGAAGAAATTTTTGGATTGCCATTAGTCGCTTTCGAAGATTTGCCTTCGCTCTACAACCCCAACGATCACGCATTCTTCGGAGCATGTGTGTACACGAAGTTGAACAGACTTCGCACTCAAGTGTATCTCGAAGCAAAAGCACATGGATACGAAATTGCTTCCTACGTGAGCTCATATGCTTTCGTTTGGAGAAACGTAAAATTGGGTGAGCACGTTTTTATTTTTGAAGACAACACCCTTCAACCGTTTACCGAAATCGGAAATAATGTCGTGCTCTGGAGCGGCAACCACATTGGCCACCATTCAAAGGTCGACGACAATTGCTTCATCTCTTCGCACGTAGTCATAAGCGGAGGAGTAACCATTGGGAAAAATTGTTTCCTCGGTGTGAATAGTACTGTAAATAACGCCGTGAGCATTGGCGACGATTGCCTGCTTGCATCCGCGGCTTTAGTGGTGAAAAACATTCCTGAAGATTCCATTGTGAAAGGAAAAGACATCTCTCCCGTTTCATGTCGCGCATACCATAAGCTCACTCCCCGATGAATTGGAAGCGCCTCGGTAGAATAGTAGAAGCCAATTCGAATTTGGAGTGGTCGCAGCAATACGCTGCTATTCCGACCGTGCGCATTTTGAATGAACATGTTCTTCGTGTCTATTATTATTCCATGGATGAAGACTTCAATGGAAGAATCAGTTACGTCGATGTTTCAGCACACAACCCTGCTGAAATTATTTCTCGAAGTGAAGCAGTGTTGTTCGATATTGGAACATCCGGTTCTTTCGACGACGGTGGAGTTTGTCCGCTGCAATTCCTTCAACATGAAAATGAAAATTGGTTGTATTACTTGGGAGTGCAACGCACAACAGATGTGCCTTATAGATATTTTGCCGGAGTAGCGAAAGAGCGGGCAGATGGGTCGTTTCAGCGCTTTCAAGCCAATCCGGTTTTACTTCCAACTAAATCAGAACCCGATATTCGAAGTGCGGTTTCTATTGTGAAGGAAGAGGTTCTCTGGCGCATGTGGTATGTAGGTGCTTCAGGGTGGATAGAGGTAAATGGAAAAGAGGTTCCAACGTATCGCATTCATCATGCGGTTTCAGCAAACGGATTAAATTGGGAAGTAGATCAACACGATTGCATTCAATTTCAAAACGAAGATGAATTCGGATTTGGAAGACCTTGGGTCATGAAAACCGATTTCGGATATGAAATGTACTACAGCGTGCGGACAAAGTCAGTGGGCTATCGCCTGGGCTACGCAACGTCTGTAGACGGATATACATGGGAGAGAAAAGACAGAGAACTCAATTTTTCTGTTGGAAGTGAAGACTGGGAAAACGAGTCGGTTTGCTATCCGTGTGTTGTTGATGTGAATGGAAGACGATTCCTTTTTTACAACGGAAATCAGAATGGAAAAAAAGGTTTCGGCGTAGCCGTTTTGGAGGAAGAATTATGAGAATTATTCGCTACACAGAAGAGTATCGCGCGCAATGGGAACAGTTCGTTTCCAACGGTAAAAACGGGACCTTTCATCTTTCAAGAAATTTTATCGATTATCACGGAGCGAAGTTCAACGACCATTCATTGCTTGCTTTTGACGAGGAGAAATTGGTGGGTGTTTTACCCATGAATGAAGTGGAACAAACCGTTTATTGTCATCAAGGTTTAACATACGGCGGATGGGTGCTTGCGCAGAATATTCGTCTCGATGAATTTCATGAGCTGTTCAAGAATTTTCTGAACTACTTGTTGGCTAAGGGTTTTGAAACGCTGCATTACAAGACCATTCCGTACATGTATCATCAAATTCCTTCGCAGGAAGATGTGCACATGATGCATCTTGCAGGAGCGTTATGCAGCGGTCAACATGTGAATCCAGTTGTTATTCCTTCCAACGTTCCTGCCTTCCAAGAACGCAGAATTCGTGGAATGAAGAAGGCTTTGAAGGAAGGTATTCGCATTGAAGTTTCAGAAAATGTAGATGCGTATTCTACCATCGTTGAAGATTTATTGAAGGCCTACAATTCAAAACCAGCGCATTCGCGAGAAGAATTAATCGATTTGAAAAATCGATTTCCAAATGAAATAATCCTGCACGCAGCATTTGTTGGAAATGAAATGTGTGGAGGCATTCTCTGTTTTGAAACGCCCAACTGCGTTCGCTTTCAATACATAGCATCCACATTAGAAGGTAAGGAAAAGGGCGCATTGGATTTGCTTTTCGCAACACTCATTCAAGAGAGATATTCGAAAAAGAATTTTATCGATTTCGGGACAAGCACGAACAATCAAGGAGCCAGTTTGGCTCTAGGTATTTCGCAACAAAAAGAAGGATTCGGCGCGCGCACTAGCGTTCAGCCTATTTATACATTAGCATTAAATTCCGTAAATTGGGATGCTCTAAACGCATTTGTTTCATGAAGAAAGTATCGGTAGTCATTCCCTGTTTCCATGTTGAAGAATTCATTCTTCCACTTTTTCACAACATGCAAGAAGTGGAGAAGCAATTGAATGCCATGGATCTTTCCTTGGAATTGGTGTGCGTTGACGATGGAAGTAAGGACGGTACTTGGGATGAATTGTTGAAGCATCGTCACTTGATCAAAGACACACAAGTGGTTCGATTAACGCGCAACTTCGGAGCTATCTGCGCTAGCAATGCGGGATTGAAATTAGTTACTGGAGATGCTTGCACCATCTATGCAGCAGACCTTCAAGATCCACTGGAACTCATTCCTGAAATGGCACAGCTCTGGTTGAACGGCGAGAAATACATCACCGCCGTTCGCGCGAAGAAAAGAAAGGATCCTTTGCTTACGCGCATTTACGCCAAGCTGTATTACGTTTTGGTGAAATTGTTCGTGATGAAAGATTTTCCGGAAAGCGGATTTGATATTGCTTTCTGGGATGGAAGTATTCTTCAGTATTTGAAGAACACTTCGAAGAATATCAACCGCTCGCTCTTCTCGCATTGGCTCGGATTCAAGCCGTATGTTATCGAATATGAAAGAAGAGAACGCACGAGTGGAAAGAGTGGTTGGTCCTTCTCGAAAAAATGGAAGTTGTTCCTCGATTCGTTTTTAGGATTTTCAGTTGTTCCCATTCGTTTCATATCATTCATAGGCATGTGTGTTTCATTCTTCAGTTTTGGATACGGAATACTCATGCTCGTTGGAGGAATTACAGGAAGAATTTCAGAACCCGGTTTCGCAACGGTAACCTCATTAATTACATTCCTTTTGGGATTGGTGATTGTCATGTTAGGCGTTATTGGTGAATACTTGTGGCGAATTTTCGATGAAGTAAACAAACGTCCCGAATCTGTTATTGAAGAAATATTAAGAAATGAGTAAGATTGTAATTTTCGGACTTTCGGCCTTGTACGCCACACTCTCTGTGGTGGGCGCGTCCTTGATTAAATTAACCCTGAACAGTTGGGGGGCAGAACAGCGCGGACTGGTTTCAGTGAAAGACTATTTTTCATTCTTGTTTGAACCGAAAGTGTTCTTAGGAATGGGAATCATTTTCGTTTCAGCGTTGGTCTTATTCAAGGCCTTATCGTTGAGCGATTTCAGCTACGTTATTCCTGTGAGCGCAGCGGTGAATTTTATTCTCACAGCTTCAGTGGCGGCCGTGTTTTTTGGAGAGAAATTGGCGTGGAATAACATCGTTGGAATAGCGCTCATTATCGCTGGAGTATTTGTTATTAATCTCAAAAGAGCATGAGTAAAATTCTTGTAACTGGCGCTGCGGGCTTCATTGGCTCACACCTCACAGATGCTTTGCTTGCGGCAGGACATGAAGTTGTTGGATTCGATAATTTATCGAACGGTAAATTGCGGAATCTTGAAAGTGCATTGGAGAACAATGCTTTTCAATTTGGTGAAGGAGATATTTGTGATGAATTTCAAGTGAATGAAATCATGAAGGGAATAGATGTGGTGTATCACTTGGCTTGCCTGGGTGTGCGTCATTCCATTCACAGTCCTTTCGAAAATCACCGCGTAAACGCCGAAGGATCTCTTCGCGTTTTAGAAGCTGCCAGACAAGAGAACGTTTCGAAGTTTTTTTACATTTCAACATCTGAAATCTATGGCGACATTCAAACGTTTCCGATTGATGAGTTGGGAGTTCCAGCTCCGAAAACAGTTTACGGAAGTAGCAAGTTAGCCGGCGAGAACTACGCCTATTCGTATAACGTGTGTTATGGACTTCCAACCATAATCACGCGAATCTTCAACAACTACGGACCACGTGCGCACTACGAAGGCGACGCAGGAGAGATTATTCCGCGAAGCGTTGTTCGGATGTTGACCGGTGAGGCTCCAGTAGTTTTTGGAAAGGGCGATGTGACGCGTGATTTCTTTTTTGTGAAGGACACGGCGCGGGCACTTGTTGGATTAATGCAGAATGAAAAAGCAGTTGGTGAAATCATAAACATTGGAACCGGCGTTGAAATTTCCATGAAAGAACTCATGGAAGTGTTGATTGAAGAAATGGAATTGAAAGACCGAATGAACATTCGGTTCGAAGAAGATCGTCCTGCCGATGTGTCTCGCTTGTGGGTGAATCCATCGAAGTTCAAGGCGTTAACCGGATTTGACAATGAAATGGATTTTCGTGAAGGATTGCGCGAGACCATTGCGTATTACCGCGAGCTGAATCAGCAGCACGATTTAATGGGAGAGATAGAAATTCAAAATTGGAAGAAATGAAAATCCCAGTAGCAAAGCCATATCTAGGAGTTGAAGAAGCGCAATTGGCGTACGATACCATCTTAACGAATTGGGTAACTCAAGGTCCGCGAGTGGCAGAGTTTGAAGAGAAATTTGCGAGTTATGTTGGAAGTGAATACGCCGTTGCCTTAAGTAATTGCACAACGGCTCTGCACTTGTCTTTGATTGTTGCAGGCATTGGTCCCGGCGACGAAGTCATTTGTCCAAGCATGAGTTATATCGCTACCGCAAACGCTATTGTCTATGTTGGAGCAACGCCTGTTTTTGCGGAAGTAAAATCGGAAACCTACAATATAGATCCGGCAGATGTTGAGCGAAAGATTACTTCAAAGACGAAGGCAATTATCGGTGTTCATCAGATTGGACTTCCTTTCGAGATAGACGAAATAAAAACGTTGTGCGCGAAGCACAGCCTAATCTTAATTGAAGACGCTGCTTGTGCCGCGGGTTCTGCCTACAAGGGAAATAAAATTGGTTCTCATTCAGACTTGGTTTGTTTTTCCTTCCATCCGAGAAAAGTAATTACAACGGGAGACGGCGGCATGATAGCCACTTCAAATCCCGAGTATGCGGAACGTTTGAAACGCTTGCGTCAACATGGAATGAGCGTGAACGATCGCGTTCGTCACCTCAGCGACAAGGTTATTGTTGAAGATCATTTGGAAGTGGGATATAATTTCCGCATGACCGATATTCAGGCGGCTGTAGGAATTCGTCAATTGGAAAAATTAGATTCCATTGTTGAGCGAAGAAGAGAAATTGCACAATTCTATTTGAATGAATTGAACGACATCGAATGCATTCGTTTGCCCTTCGAAAGTGAAAACGATTTCACCAATTGGCAGTCGTTTTCAGTTTATATAAAACCAAACTGTCCAATTTCAAGAAACGAGATCATGCAGAAAATGCTCGACTTGGGTATTTCAACACGAAGAGGAATCATGACTTCACACAGAGAAACAGCATACAAGAATAGGGGAGTAGACATGTCGCTTCCAATCTCTGAAGACGCTGCCGATCGGAGTATTGTGCTTCCTTTGTATGTGCCCATGTCGGAGGAAGAAATGCATTACGTCATGAAACATTTCAGAGCATGTTTAAATCAAGATTAAGCATTCCCCTTTCGAATAAGCAAGAGCGAAATTTCATTTTCGCTTTACTTGTTTTTAAGTGTTTGCTCTTCTCTTATTTGTTTTTTCAATACACGAATTACTGGCAAGCCGGACCTGTTGAAGGGCTCGCTGTTCATGCCGGAGATACATCGGGATATTTTAATCCAGCGGAATCTTTAGCACAAGGCGCGGGCTATTCAAGTGTTTGTCGTATGCCAGCGTTTGCCCCGATTTATTCATGGTTCAGCGCATTGTTTAATCCTTATGCTGCTTTTCAATTTGTTGTCTTTCTTCAGTTTTTATTGGGTGTCTGCAGTGTTCTATGGGTAGCGCGAATCGCTGGGCACCTAGCACAGAACAGGCGAGCGTATTACATTGCA
>JBIKVX010000083.1:0-7635 GCA_044356625.1 Flavobacteriales bacterium
GGATTTATTTGGGTATAAGCGCATCAAGACGCTTCCTGTTACCATTGGTGAATTAACCATGGGCGGCGACGCACCCATTCGTGTGCAGTCGATGACCACGGCAGACACCATGAATACCGAAGCAACCGTTGCTGAGAGTATTCGCATGATTGATGCAGGTTGTGAATTGGTGCGAATTACCGCTCCCAGTAAAAACGAAGCAGAGAATTTGCGAAACATTCGCGAAGAGCTTCACAAGAAGGGATATAACACTCCGCTTGTTGCAGACATTCACTTCACTCCGAATGCCGCGGAAATAGCGGCTCGTATTGTAGAGAAGGTTCGCGTGAATCCAGGGAACTACGCGGACAAAAAGAAATTTGAAGAGATTGTTTATACCGACGAGTCCTATTTGACTGAATTGAAGCGCATTCGTGAGCGTTTTATTCCGCTTGTTGAAATTTGTAAAGAACACGGAACGGCGATGCGTATTGGAACCAATCACGGTTCGCTCTCCGATCGAATTCTTAGTCGTTATGGAGACACCCCAGAAGGCATGGTTGAGTCGGCTATGGAGTTCATTCGTATCTGCATTGATTGCAACTACAAGAATTTGGTTATTTCCATGAAGGCGTCTAATCCGCAAGTGATGGTGCAAGCCTATCGTTTGTTGGTTCAAACGCTGCTGGAAACCGGAGAGGTTTTTCCGCTTCATTTAGGTGTTACAGAGGCAGGTGATGGTGAAGACGGAAGAATTAAATCGGCCATTGGAATTGGCGCCTTGTTGGAAGACGGTATTGGCGACACCGTTCGTGTTTCATTAACAGAAGCGCCTGAAGCAGAGATGCCGGTGGCAAAGCTGTTGGTAGATCGTTACGCGAATAGAAATTTAGAGTCTCACATTCCGAAGGAAGAAATTCCGATTGATTTTTTCGCTTATTCAAGAAGGCATACCCATGAAGTTTTGAATTTAGGTGGAAAGAATGTTCCCCGTGTTTTCGCAGATTATTCTAATCGCGAAACAATAACGGCGGCTTCGCTTTTCGCTGTCGGTTATGCGTATTCTGTTGATATGGACAAATGGAATTTGTCCGATTCGGCGTGCGATTATTTGTTTGTTGGAAAGAACTCGGTGAATTTTGAAATTCCTGGAACCCTTGGTGTGGTTTTGGAATACGAGGCATGGCTTCAGAATAAAAACAAAGAGCGTCATTATCCAGTCCTTTCATGCAATGAATACATTCAACCGAACGAACGTTCGGGTGAGTTGAATTTTGTTGAAGTGGAATTGGAAGATTTGACGGAGGACTTTCTTTCTGTCTTGAAGTCAGACTCGACTGTTGTTTTGTTGTTGAAGACTTCGCATGCGTGTGCGGTTCAACACAGAAGAACAGCAATCTTCAGATTGATGAATCAAGGCGCAACCTGTCCGGTTGTGCTTTCTTCGAAATATGATTTAGACGAAGAAGCGTACACGCTTTATTCGTCGACCGACGTGGGATCCTTGCTACTAGACGGCATGGGCGACGGCGTTCTTATTTCAAATACCCATTCGTCGTTAGCGAAATCGAACGCGATAGCGTTTGGCATTCTTCAGGCAACTCGCACCCGCATTTCACGCACAGAATACATTTCTTGTCCGAGTTGCGGAAGAACACTTTTCGATCTTCAAGAAACCACAGCGAAAATTCGTTCACGCACCTCGCATTTGAAGGGTGTGAAGATCGGAATCATGGGCTGCATTGTAAATGGGCCGGGTGAAATGGCAGATGCCGATTACGGATACGTTGGAACAGGTGTTGGAAAGATTACACTTTACAAAGAAAAGAATGTGGTGAAGAAGAACATTGATGAAGCGCAAGCTGTTGATGAGCTTATTTCGCTCATTAAGGAGTATGGTGATTGGGTGGAACCCTGACGCAGAGCGCAGATGCTTCGCAAGATTCTTCGCAAGATTTTTCAAAAGGTATTTTTGCGAAGCAATCTTACATAGTATCTTACGAAGTATCTAGGATATAACCCTAACCTCTTTCAAGAACTTTCTAGCTATATCCTTCGCTTCTTCAAGATTCGAATTGCATACCGTAATGTGTCCCATTTTACGGAAGGGTTTGGTGTCTTCCTTTCCATATAAATGAATATAAGCACCTTCGGTGTGAAGGACTTCTTCAATGTTTTCGTAGCGCGCTTTTCCCTCGAATCCTTTTTCACCCAAGAGGTTAATCATAACAGCTGGAGTGCGCAGTCCGGTGCTGCCTAACGGCATATTCAGGATAGCGCGAAGGTGCATGCCGTATTGCGAAACGAAACAGGCTTCTATGGTGTGGTGACCGCTGTTGTGCGGACGAGGAGCGATTTCATTCACCAATAAATTTCCGTCTTCCGTAAGGAATAATTCTATGGCCAATAAACCAACATGTTCGAGTTTGTTGGCGATGTCGATTGCTATTTTTTTCGCGTTGCTTTCAATTTCAACATTCACGTTGGCTGGAGAGAAAATGAATTCCACCAGATTCGCTTCCGGATTGAATTCCATTTCAACCAAAGGAAAAGTAGCCAGTTCTCCGTTTTCATTTCGAGCAACAATAACTGCCAGTTCTTTCACGAAAGGAACAAATTCTTCAAGTACACTTGGAGCATCGAAAGCCGCGTTAAACTCGGCTTCTGTGCGAAGCGGCGTCACTCCTTTTCCATCGTATCCGCCTTTGCGAAGCTTCTGCATGAACGGTCCTTTTTCAATAAAAAGCAGAGCGTCTTCTGCGTTATGAATGAGGTGGAAAGGAGCGGTTGGAATGTTGTTCGCTTTGTAAAATTGTTTTTGAAGTCCTTTGTCTTGAATGGTGCGAAGCGCCTGTGGCGTTGGGAAAACTTTCTTTCCAAGACGTTCCAATTCTTCAAGCGCTTCAATATTTACGTGTTCAATTTCGATAGTCAGAACATCAACTGTTTTTCCGAAATCGATAACGGTTTGGTAGTCATTGAAATTTCCAACTACAAAATTAGTTGCAAGGTCAGCACAGGGCGCGTTAACCGAAGGGTCTAGTACGGAGATGTGAATGTTGAAGTTAATGGCTTCTTGAATGAGCATTCGACCCAATTGCCCGCCACCTAAAATTCCAAGTTTGGTTGAAAGTTCTACCTTGTGATTCATTGTTCAAAGATAGAATTTCTTTCGCGGATATAGATTTACATGTGTAAATTGCCGCTCATATAAACTTCAACATGAAAAAAATTCTATTCTGTGTTTTGGCATTAAGTGCAAGTCTATCTCAAGCGCAATCGTTAACCGCCATCGAAGGCGTTGAATATGATCCTACCAATCAGATCTTTTTAGTTGGAAATGGAAACAACGTTGTGCGCATGCACAGTGATGCTGTTCCCCAAGGAACGCTGGGTGCAGCGAAATCGAATTACGGAATGGAAGTCATGAACGGCGTTCTTTTTTCAATCGTGGGTAGCGCGATAAAGGGATACGATGTCACTACTGGCGCTCAGGTTATGACGCACAGTTTAGCAGGCGCTTCGTTCTTAAACGGAATGGCAAGCAATGGAACAGACAAATTATGGGTTTCTGATTTTTCGGCTAAGAAAATTTACGAATTGAATGTAGCAAACCTTGCTGCGCCAACAAGTTCTATTGTTGTCGCAAATACGACGAGCACTCCAAACGGATTAACCTACGACGCGGCCAATAACAGATTAGTGATGGTAAGCTGGGGCGCGAACGCTTCCATTAAAGCAATAGATCTTTCAACGTATACGCTTTCTGTTATCACGACAACCAACTTAGGCAATTGTGACGGTGTTGATCACGATTCTTATGGAAATTATTACGTGAGCTCTTGGAGTCCGAATGCGATTACGAAGTTCTCAAACGACTTTACTACAACGTCTACAGTGACTGTTACAGGCGGAGTTTCTAGCGCAGCAGACATTTGCTATGCGGAAGAGTTAGATACTTTGGCCATTCCATGTACAGGAAACAACGTAGTGAAATTTGTAGGATTCAATCCGTCATTTGTAACGGAAACAAACGCCTTTGAATTTCAAGCTTACGGTTTTCCAACGGAAGTAAAAGACATGTTCACTGTTGGATTCGATTTGCCTCAGGCTGTTGATGTAAACATTCGTTTATTCGATGTGAATGGAAGGTTGGTGAATGAAGTCATTCACAGAACGTTTCCACAAGGAAACAATCAAGTTTTAATAACTGAACTCCCTTCTGAAAGCGGAATATACTTCGTTCAAGTTTGGGCCGGAACTCACCTTTCGGTTGTTTCATTCATTCGTTAATGAAAGCGTTTTTACTGGGAAGTTTTATGTTGTTCGGGTTGAATGCTTTTGCTCAGCCAGACGATTACGTGAATTCATCTCCTTCGAATGAAGAATCGAAACAAAGTCTGAAGGACTTAACGAATAGAGAGCGCACGGTTGTGGGAGGTTCGCTTGGTCTAGGATTAAGTTCATCGAATGGGTCAGGGATGTTTTATGGGGCCATTACGCCACTTGTTGGATATAGAGTTACGGAGAGACTTTCCGCTGGCGTTGGCTTCAATTTTACGTATTACAAAACACGTCTTTACGAAGAACAGATATACGCAGGTATTGCTTGGGCGCGATTCGGGTTGTTCAATGGATTATTTGCTTGCGCAGAGATTAATCAAGTGAATGCACCTACTTATTCCTTTGGAGGAATGCAAAGAGAAACCTTTCCCTTGGTATTGGCCGGTGGAGGAATATCGCAGGGAATAGGCCACGGATTGGGCACGTACTTTCAGATTATGTACGACTTTACAGAAGAAGAGCGGTCGCCTTACGGACCGCTCGTCATTCGTGGAGGAATACTTGTCCCGTTAGGACCAAGGAAATAATTACATTCCCAATTTCACTGCAATTTCTTTTGGAAGCGCATCTTTGTGTACGATCATACAAACCGTTTTGTAACGGAAATAAGGAACAGAAACGTACTGAAATCCGCCATTGGCAAGCCCTTCACTGCCCCAAGAATTTTTCACTAGGTAATACGCATTTCCTTTATCGTCTTTCGCAGTTCCTGTGATATGCATGAGGTGATCGTCTGTAGTTTCGAAACTATCGAACGCCTCTTGTCTTTTGTCTTGATCAATTTTGGGCTCTTTTTGAAATGAATCTACAAAAGCGAATCCTTTATTTGCATCGAATGTTTTTTCACTTACGTCAGCATCCCATGCAATGGTGTATCCTTTTCCAAGCGCAAAATCTGCAACACGTTGAAATTCGTCGAGTGGAAGGTTGTAGTATGATTTTTTCGCCCAGTTGTCTGGAACTTCCAACACGAAAGAAGAATAGAAAGGATGATGTGAGAATGAGGTTAAGCAAACATATTCTTTTGCATTAATTTTCATCGCGTCGCGGAAAGACGCGGGGGTGTAAGAAGCTCCATTGTATTTGAATTCAGACGGGTCCTCCCCAATTTCGTTATTCAAGATATCCATGACGTTTTTCATATAGCCGTTTGTTGGGTTTTTCATACCCTCGTTTACAATGTATGTTAACTTCTCATCGAGGGCGGTATGGTCATATTCCTTCATATCCTGAACAAATCCTGAATACACTTCTTCTGGAACAATTCCGAATTCTTCAATGATAGCAAGCACATCGTGACTTAATCCGCCTGGACCGAATTGTTGTTTGCCTTGAAAACGCACGTAGCTCTCGGCTTTCTTCGGATACGTCATTCTCACGTTGTACATTTCAGAAAGATCAACAGCCTTGTTTCCTTTGCGAATCAATTCAGATTCTATGAAGGAAGTGGTAGCGAAGCTCCAGCAAGTACCTGTCTTGCATTGGTTTTCTACGCTCCCATGAGCGTTATCTTTCACAACGGTGAATTGTTGTGCTGAAGCAGTGAAGGTTGCTGCTAGAACAACGAAAGAAAAAAGAATTGATTTTTTCACGACAAATAATTTTTGGAAAGTTAAGGAGATTGTCATCTTTGTAAAAACAAAAACGCATGAAAAATATTGCAGTGGTGTGTGGTGGGTATAGCGGCGAGTCGGTTGTTTCTATGCGCAGTGCGAAGATGGTGATGGAGAACATAGACCGTTCGAAGTTCGAGCCCACGCAGATTGTGATTGAAGAAAAGCGGTGGTATGCCTTGGTGAACGAAACGGAAGTTGCAGTTGATCGCAACGATTTTTCTGTTGAAGTAAATGGAATGAAAACCACCTTTGACGCGGTGTTTATGATTGTTCACGGGACTCCGGGAGAGAACGGATTGTTGCAAGGATATTTCGATACGATTGGAATAAAGTACACAACGGGCGATGTATTGAACATGGCGTTAACGTTCAACAAGAAAGCGACCACGCGCACATTGGGCGCTATGGGTTATCGCGTCGCGCGTTCCATTGTTGTTCGAAAGGAAGAGGTAATTACTGCGGAAGAAGTGGTTGCAAAAGTGGGATTGCCTTGTTTTGTGAAACCGAATTGTGGTGGAAGTTCAATTGGAACATCGCGCGTGAACAAGTTGGAAGAAGTTATGGACGCGATTTCCCGCGCTAGAAACGAAGACGAAGACATTATTGTTGAAGAATTTATTTCTGGAAGGGAAGTCACCTGTGGGGTGATTGTCATGAATGGAAAGCCAACGGCCTTGCCCATTACAGAGATTGTAAGTGAGACGGAGTTTTTCGATTTTCAAGCGAAGTACGAAGGGAAGAGCAAGGAGATTACTCCCGCTCCAATTAGTGAATTTCACTACGCGCGTGTTCAGGAATTAGCTGCTCGTATTTACACCGATTTGAATTGCGGTGGAATGATTCGTGTAGACTTCCTTTTACCCGACGAAGAGCCATCTGTGATTGAAGTGAACACCGTTCCTGGATTCAGCGCAGCGTCAATTATTCCTCAGCAAGCGGCAGTGATAGGGATGAGTAAGATGGAGTTGATTTCAGCAGTGCTAGGAACTACGTTGTTGGAACTTCGTTGTTAGAACTTCGTTGTTGGAACTACGTTGTTAGAACTTCGTTGTTGGAACTTCGTTGTTAGAACTACGTTGTTGGAACTCCGTTGTTTGAACTGCGTTGCTTAATCGGAACGATTGATCGCAAAGCGATTGATTCGAAGAATTGATCTGACTTCGTCAGATTTAAAAGTATTTATCCAACGCCACTACCTTCCTAACCGCTTCATGCAAATCTGCAATTGGAATACGCTTCTGCTGCATGCTGTCGCGATGACGAATGGTAACGCAATTGTCTTCCAAGGTTTCGTTGTCTACCGTTACGCAGATAGGCGTTCCAATAGCGTCTTGTCTTCTGTATCTGCGACCAATGGCGTCTTTGTCGTCGTATTGCAAGTTGAAGTCTAACTTCAATAGGTCTACAATTTCTTTTGCTTTTTCCGGAAGGCCGTCTTTCTTCACCAACGGCAAGACTGCCACTTTCACAGGAGCCAAGGCTGCTGGAATGCGAAGAACAGTGCGTTCACTTCCATCTTCCAACTTCTCTTCCACAAATGAACTTGACAATACAGCCAAGAACATGCGGTCTAATCCGATAGAGGTTTCAATCACATACGGAACAAAACTCTCGTTCGTTTCCGGATCGAAATAACGCAACTTCTTCCCGCTAAATTCTTCGTGCTTTTTCAAATCGAAATCGGTACGAGAATGTA
>JBIKVX010000084.1:0-7553 GCA_044356625.1 Flavobacteriales bacterium
AACCATTGCTCACAGGTTTTTCAACGCACTCGTTAGAGAACATAAGCCACTTTTTCTGGTGGTTCCACATTGTGGGAATTCTCGGATTCATTGTGTATTTATCCTACTCGAAACACCTTCACATTCTCTTGGCTTTTCCAACAACCTACTTCAGCAAGTTGAAAGCACCAGGAAATTTATCGAACGACAAAGCGGTTACGAATGAAGTGAAACTCATGCTCGATCCGAACGCTGTTGTGGAACCGGTCGAATTTACTCGTTTCGGAGTCAAGGATGTTTCAGACATGCAACGGACACAACTTCTAAGCGCATACTCCTGCACCGAATGTGGAAGATGCACTTCTGTTTGTCCTGCGAATCAAACAGGCAAACTTCTTTCACCACGAAAAGTAATGATGGACGTGCGCGATCGCATGGAAGAGATTGGAAGTGCGAAAGCAGCGAACAAGGGCGTTTGGGTGGAAGATGGAAAGAGCTTAATTCGCGATTACATTTCAGAGGAAGAAGTTTGGGCATGCACAACATGCAATGCCTGCACAGACGCTTGCCCAATAAACATTAACCCTATGGAAGTGCTCGTAGATCTTCGCAGATACTTAATCATGGAAGAATCTAAATCGCCCGACAGCATTACCTCTATGTTCAACAACGTAGAGAACAACGGAGCGCCTTGGGCTATGAGTGCTATGAACCGTGCAGACTGGACAACCGAATAATTCGAACAACATGGATTTCAAGATACGTACAATGGCCGATTGCATGGCCGAAGGAACAACTCCCGAAGTGCTTTTTTGGGTTGGATGTGCTGGAAGTTTCGACGACCGCGCAAAGAAAATCACCAAAGCCATTGCAAAAATTCTTCACCACACCAACACCTCGTTTGCAATTTTAGGTTCTGAAGAGTCATGTACAGGTGACCCCGCGAAGCGTGCAGGAAACGAATTCCTATTCCAAATGATGGCTATGCAAAACATCAGTGTTTTGAATGCTTACGAAGTGAAGAAGATTGTAACCGGATGCCCGCATTGCTTCAACACATTGAAAAATGAATATCCTGAATTGGGAGGAAACTACGAAGTGGTTCACCACACCCAACTCATTCAAGAATTATTGAATACCGGAAAATTGAAGATTGAAGGTGGAGAATTCAAAGGAAAGAAAATCACCTTCCACGACCCGTGTTACCTTGGAAGAGGAAACGGAGAATACGAAGCGCCGCGCCAACTCATTCAAGCACTCGATGCAGAACTGGTTGAAATGAAGCGTTGCAAAACTAACGGATTGTGCTGTGGTGCAGGTGGCGCACAAATGTTTAAAGAAGCCGAAAAAGGAAATAAAGAAGTAAACGTTGAGCGCACGGAAGACGCACTAGCTTTGAAGCCTAGCGTTATTGCAACAGGGTGTCCGTTTTGCAATACTATGATGACAGATGGCGTGAAGCACTTCGAACAAGAGCATACTATAGCAGTGAAAGACATTGCTGAATTAATAGCAGAAGCAGTAGATTTGTAAAAATAGTTTATCATGAAATTATTAGAAGGAAAAGTCGCTATCATTACCGGCGCATCTCGCGGAATAGGAAAAGGAATTGCTGAAGTGTTCGCCGATCAAGGCGCTACAATCGCTTTCACCTACGCATCATCAGATGAAAAAGCACGCGCGTTCGAAGCCGAATTGGCTGCGAAGGGCGTGAAAGCAAAAGGATATAAAAGCGATGCTTCAGATTTCAACGCTGCACAAACGTTGGTAGACGAAGTGGTTGCCGAATTCGGAACCGTAGACATCTTAGTGAACAACGCCGGTATTACACGCGACACACTTCTTATGCGCATGAGCGAAGAGCAATGGGACGAAGTCATACGTGTGAACTTGAAATCTGTTTTCAACTTAACGAAAGCAGTGATTAAGCCCATGTTGAAAGCACGCAGCGGTTCAATCATAAACATGACATCGATTGTTGGAGTTACGGGAAATGCAGGGCAAGCCAACTATGCTGCATCGAAAGCGGGTATGATTGGATTCACGAAAAGCGTTGCGCAGGAATTAGGATCTCGCAACATCCGTTGCAATGCCATTGCTCCTGGATTCATTGAAACCGAAATGACTGAAAAGTTAGATCCGAAAGTGGTTGAAGAATGGAGAAACACCATTCCGTTGAAGCGCGGAGGAACTCCAACCGATATTGCAAACACTACACTTTACTTAGCATCTGAATTAAGTTCATACGTAACCGGACAAACCTTGCACGTTTGTGGCGGTATGCACATGTAAACTATGGCGCACCTAATCACTCAAGCATCTCCATGGCTCTTGAGCCTCTGTGTTTGGGTAGGATTGGCCTACGCTGGAATTCTTTATTTTTTAGGAAATTCGAAAGAATCATGGTCGTTCCAATTTAAACTTTTGCTTTCAAGCTTGCGTTTCATTGTAGTTGCCCTGCTTGTCCTTCTTCTATTTCAGCCTCTTCTTGAAACGACTGAAACTCGCGTTGAAAAACCAATTGTTGTTTTGGCCCTAGACAACAGTCAGTCCATGGTTTCCACCAAAGATTCGAATGAAGTAAGAAATGTATTTTTAAATAATTGGAAAACACTCACCGAAAAACTAGGTCCCGATTTCGAAGTAGTTCCCTTGCTTTTTGGAGACGATGTTTCGAACGGTAATGAAGCAACCTTTTCCGCTCAAATTACACACTTTGGAAAATTACAGCGCTCGATTGATGCCCGCTTTAGTGGCCGAAATTTGGCTGCATTGGTTATTGCTAGCGACGGACTTTACAACAAAGGACCTCATCCGGTTTCCTTGTTGAAACAACTAAACATACCCGTATTTACGGTAGGTGTAGGAGACACCGCACTTCATCGCGATTTATTAATTTCCAATGTTAGTGCAAATAAAATCGCTTATCTCGGAAATGATTTTCCTATTCGATTAAACATAGAAGGAAGAAAAGCACTCGGAAAAAGCACTGTTGTTACTGTTTCTAAAAGTGGTGTTCAACTCGCTTCTCAAAACATTAGCTTTTCTTCCGAAAGAGAATTTAAAAATATTGAATTCTCTTTACCCGCCAACCAGGTTGGCATTCATGCATACACCTTAACCATTCAAGCCATTGACAATGAGGACAACATTCGCAACAACAGTGAGCAGGTGTACATCGAAGTCATTGACAACAGACAAAAAGTATTAATCCTCGCGAATTCCCCTCATCCAGATATAACCGCCATTGCAGAGGCTCTCCGCCTTCAAGAAAATTACGAAGTAACCGTTCAAACCGTTGATCAGTTTACAGATAACGTAAACAAATTCGATATGCTCATTGGCTATCAAATTCCATCAATGGGTGGACGAGGAAACAACGTGATTCAAGAAGCTTTCAAATCGAAAATTCCTTGTTGGTTTATATTGGGCGCGCAAACAGATTTCAACGCTTTCAATACCATAGGAAGCGGTTTTTCATTGAACGGATACCAATCAAAACTTTCAGACATTAATGCAAATCTGAATCCTGCTTTTAGCTATTTTTCTTTATCGAATGAATTCGCGCAAGCCTTGCCCCTGCTTCCTCCATTGGCAGTGCCTTTCGGAAACTACTCAGTATCGCCAGAGGTTCAATCATTGTTAACCCAGCGCATTGGAAACATCGCAACTGACGTTCCTTTACTTGGATTTGGAGGAACTCCCGAACATCGCATTGCCGTGCTTTCAGGTGAAGGAATTTGGAGATGGAAAATCGCCTTGTATCAAATGGAAGAAACGCACGATGTATTCAACCATTTCATTCAGCAAGCGACGCAGTTCATGGGTGTGAAAGAGAACAAAGAGAAATTCCGCATTCAACACAAAAAGAATTTCGCTGAAAATGAAATCGTTTATTTCAATGCTGAATTATACGACGAAAGCTTCATGCCTGTTTTGAATCAGCAGGTAACTATGGAATTGAAATTTCCAGACAATTCAACTCAAACGCTTCAATTCTCTCCTTCAAATACTGGGTATCAATTGAATGCTGGAATGCTCCCTCCTGGTGCTTATTCATACACCGCAAAGGCCTTCAATGGAACAACTGAATTTGTAAAATCTGGAGGATTCACGGTGAGTAATATTTCTGTGGAAACAGCGCGAACAATTGCAGACTTCCAATTGTTAGAACAACTGTCTTCCAGCACGAACGGAAAACGATTCAATGCAACAGCGCTTGATGATCTCGTGAACGAAATCAAAAACAGAAAGGAAATTACAAGCGTTTCTTTCGAAGAGAAAAAAGTGAGAGAACTCATAGATTGGGCGCCTCTTTTGGTTGCACTTTTGTCGTTGCTCACCATTGAATGGTTCCTAAGGAAGTGGAACGGCAGCTACTAACATGAAAGATAAAATTACGCTACGCATTGGAGGTGTTCCTGAACACTTCAACTTACCCTGGCAACTTGCATTAGAGCAAGACGTTTTCAGCACCTTGAATATTCAGGTGTCCTGGACTTACTTCGCCGGAGGAACAGGCGTAATGACCGAAGCCCTTCAAGAAGGCGACCTCGATGTTGCGCTTATGCTAACCGAAGGATTTGTGAGTGCTTTTCATCGCGGTTTAAAAGCGAAGATTGTTAAGGTGTATACAAAAACCCCTTTAACGTGGGGCATATACGGAGGTTATGAAGACACTCATCGAATCACTTCCAACCACAATAGAAAATACGCGATCTCACGAAAAGGATCAGGCTCGCATCTGATGGCGAAGATTCACGCGAAGCAATTGGGCTTTCATCCGGCCGATAATCAGTATGTTGAAGTGGCCAATTTGCACAACGCTATACAAAGTTTAAAGAATCGCGAATCCGATTATTTCTATTGGGAAAAATACACGTCCATTCCATCGGTAAAAAAAGGACACCTGTGTTTTCTAGATACGTTCCATGCGCCGTGGTGCGGATTCGTAGCGGTTGCGAACAACAATGCTCTTGCCCAGAAGAGCGATGCTATTCAAAAAGTTTTGCAGCTCATGAACGAACGTTGTGAATCCTTCATGAGCAACAAAGAAAATATCTTTCGGGTTTCTAATCGATTTGAAATTTCTACTGCTGCAGCGACCGAGTGGTTCAACACAACGGCTTACCAGAATAATTTCGAAATGAAAAAATCTGAACTCGATGCTGTTCATGACGCTTTGAATTTGGAAGTGCCTTTGACCTATTCGAATATGCTCGGAGAAAACATTATCTTAGTGGAATAATTTTTCAGGTTGAAAATTCAAGACTCTAAGACATACACTTATTTTCATTCGCGACCCACGATCAAGCAATTTTATAGGATTTGGAAATGGGTGGTTTTCGCTTGCATTATCTCCTTTTTCATTTCATTATTTGTTTTTCGAAATTCCATTTTAGCTGGAATTGGAAACTACTTGACGGAAACTGAATCTGTCCCTGTAACATCTTACAACAAAACATTTTTTGTTTTGGGTGGAAATGGATTCGAGCGCGGAATAGGCGCTGCTCGGCTTGCGCAGGAATTTCCAACAGCTCAATTTATATGTACTGGCGGAGGAGATACATTAAACCAAATGAAAGCATTCGGAATAACCTGCACCTCATCAAAGCTAACAAGAAAATGTATGATTGAAAGCGGAGTAGATTCGCTCCGTGTGACTGAACTGGGAGAAGCCACCAGCACCTACGAAGAGTCTGAAGAGATACTTCGTTATTGTATAAATAACAATTTGAAGGAAATTTCCGTGGTGAGCAGCGACTTTCATTTGCACCGAATGAGCATGGTCTTCGGGAAGAAATTTAAAGAAAAAGCCATTACGGTACATTTCTTTGGCACTGAAACCAAGGACTTTAAGGCAGAGTCGTGGTGGACCTTCGAAGCCGGACTCATTACCACCTTCAACGAATACATTAAAATCGTGTATTACGTGTTCAAATATTAATCGGAAACCCCACGAATTATTGGTTATTTTTGACTTGAACTCTGAAATAACTCAATGAGCGACGACCCATCAGATTACCACAACACAGGAGACCTTATCTCGCGTTTCGAGCATATGATTCAACAAAACGAATCGTATTACTTCGATGTTGAACAACTTGAAGCGATTATCGACGGTTACCAAGCCAACCTTAGCTATCAAAAAGCCATTAAGGCGCTTGAATACGCGTATTCGCTCTTTCCAGACAACACTGCTTTAATCATCAAAGAAGTTCAACTTCTTTCCGGCATTGGTCAATTGTCTAAAGCTCTTTCTCGCCTGAAGGTGCTTGAGAAGTTCGAGCCGAACAACGAAGAAATGTTATTGACCATGGCTGCTGTTTATAGCCAACTGCGCGAGCACAACAAAGCCATTCAGTATTACAAGCGCGCATTGCTCATTTGTTCCGAAGAAGAAATAGACGATGTGTATTTAGAGATTGCTTTGGAATATGAAAACCTTGAGCAATACGAAAAAGCGATTGACACTCTGAAAAAGGGAATCGAGCGGAGCCCTGAAAATGAAACCCTTCTTTACGAGATTGCATACTGTTTTGAATTGGCAGGATTACCTGCCGTTTGCGCGATATACTTCCAGCAATTCATAGACGAGCACCCGTATAGTTTTGCAGCTTGGTACAACTTGGGCAATGCTTTTCAAAAACTCGATCGTTCAGAAGAATCGATCGAAGCCTACGACTATTGTTTAGCCATTCAAAGCGACTTCGCCCCTGCCTATTACAACAAGGCGCATGCACTTTTCAAATTAGAAAAATATTCCGAAGCGCTTGAAGTGCTTGAAGAATCTTATGTGCATGAACCTCCTCAGGCTCCAATCTTTTGTCATGTTGGAGAATGTTTCGAGAAGTTGAACGACTACGACAAAGCACTATTCTACTACCACAAGAGTATTGAAACTGATGAATATTGGGCCGATGCGTATTTGGGAATTGGTGTTGTAATGGACCTTCAAGGAAAATTGGCAGAAGCCATTCCATTCCTAGACAAAGCCATTGATTTGGAATCGAAGAATCCCGACTACGCCATTTACAAAATGGAAGTGTTAGTGAAGATGGAAAAATTCGCGGAGTCTATTTCGCTCGGAGAAAAATTAGTGAAAGAGTTTCCTGAAAACGAAGAAACGTGGATGGCCCTTGCAGATGCGTTTTTCAAATACGGAAACAATGAAAAAGCTTTGGATATCATGCTAGAAGCCACTTTGGTTCATTTATCGAATCCAGATATTGGTTATAGAAGAGCAGTCTATCTCGTCGAGTTAGGAAAAATTCAAGATGCACAAGAACTTCTTCATTACCTTATGCAAAATGAAAGCGCACAACTCTCAGAGTTGGAAGAATACTACCCAAAAATTCTTCAATTACCGTTTTACATTCAACTAAAAAGCGACCTAGGGTTAGTGTAATTTTCACACTAAGTAAATTTAACCGATATTCGCACAAAATTAGAAACTATGAACATTCAACTAAGCCACATGCCTAGCCGCGAAAAGAAAGAACGTCAGTTCGGACTTACGATGGTTATGGACAAAGGAATCTCTCTTCGTCAGGCCGAAGAAATGATCTCGAGCA
>JBIKVX010000085.1:0-7545 GCA_044356625.1 Flavobacteriales bacterium
AAACTGATGCCAATGTCCGGAATGAAGTAATTGGTTTTCAAAAAGCTGACGCACCACTTCCAACGAATCAATAGTTTCTTGTTCGGTTTGGGTTGGGAATCCGAACATTAAGTAGGCATGCACCAAGATACCGGTATCGCGGAAACCTTTGCAAACCTTGGCCACTTGATCTATGGAAATTCCTTTGTCGATCAATTCTAAAATTCTTGGACTTGCTACTTCCAATCCACCGGTCACGGCAATGCATCCGGAGGCTGCTAGAATTTTACAGAGATCGGGAGAGAATGTTTTTTCAAAACGAATGTTGGTCCACCAAGAGACTTGCAAGCCTCTTCGAAGAATTTCTAGGGCTAAATCGCGCAATCCTGCTGGAGGTGCGGCTTCATCTACGAAATGGAATCCGGTCTCACCAGTCTCCGCTATGAGCGCTTCCATCTGATCGACTAAATGCGTTGCGCTGGCTTGGTCGTATCTTCCAATGTAATCGAGCGTAATGTCGCAGAAGCTGCACTTCTTCCAATAGCAACCGTGTGCAACGGTCATCTTGTTCCAACGACCGTCGTTCCACAAGCGGTGCATGGGGTTCGGCATATCAATGACAGAAAGGTATTCGTTGAAACGAAGACCCGTATAACTCGGCGCTGGTTTTTGAGCGTGAAGGAAATCTCCCCCCACTTTATTATCAATGAATTCTACTTCGTTGTTTGAATTTCTACGGAACGTTCTTTTCAATTCCGAATGAACTTCTGCATCTTCAAGATGCTTCAAAAGCGCAAGGAATGGCCCTTCTCCATCGTCTAATGTTATGTAATCGACAAAGTCGAAAACGCGTGGATCTGAAAGTTCTCGCAATTCGGTGTTCGGATAACCGCCACCCATAGCGATTTTCACTTCAGGGTAATTCGCTTTAATCCATTGTCCAGCTTTGAAAGCACCATATAAATTTCCGCCGAAAGGCACAGTGAATCCGACCATCGAAGGAATCTCTTCTTCAAAATAGGCCTTCACCTTTTCCACCAAAATCTCATCGAGGTAATTGTTGGGTTTGTTCAATTCTTCAAGAATTGGACTGAATGAAACGGCAGTTCTTGAGATGCGTTCAGCGTATTTCGAAAATCCGAAATGCGGACCAACAGTGGCCTGTATTAAATCTGAAATATCTTCGAGATACATGGTGCATTTGTATCGTGCCTTGTCTTGCACGCCAATGTTTCCAAAGAACCATTCGAGGTCTTTGATTTGCTGAAAGCGAGAGCCTTCGGGCAAATAAGCACCTGAAGCGATGCGGTATCCGAGTGTGTAATTTTTATTTTGAAGGAAGGAAATCACGGCATCTACGGTATTCTCGTAGGCCTTACGATTCTGAACCAACGCATCGAGTTGGTTGTTTAGGTTGAAGTCGGAATTCTCAATGGCGTTGAACAATAGTTCGAATCCCTTTTTGGAGAACACTTCCAGCACCATGTCTAACCCCAAGTCTTTTTGTCTTGATTCGAATCCTTGCTGTTTTAAAAATCCGGTTATATAAGCGGTTGCTGGATACGGGGTATTCAGCTGTGTTAGGGGCGGTATTATGAGCAGTGGTTTCGACACGAATGCAAAGAAACGAAAAAGACCTGCGGTGTGCGGCTCTTTCTTTAAATACAGAAAAAATTATTTAATATGGGCTATTGAACACACCATCACTTTTTCTTTGAGATATACTAAATTTCAATAAAACGAAACCTTTTGATTTCAGCTGTTGTTAAACATACAATAACTTGTACTTAGTCTTAAAACCATTTTTTAATTTAAGCAAGACTAAATCATGATATTTATGTTTATAAAGTGAGTAATACTCTTTTGTTAAATTCATCACAACGTATTAAGAAATTGTACCTTCCATGTATTAAAACTCATTAATGAAAAAGAACTAATCTTTGTATGAACAAATTCGTTTACATAGCGCTACTTGTTCTTTTGGGATTATACTCAAAGGTATTTGGACAGACCTATTCTCCGAATACCAATCAGACATACACCACTTGCTCAGGAACGTTTTATGATTCTGGTGGAGCAGGTGGGAATTATGGAAACAATCAGAACTATTCAGTTACATTTTGCTCTGGAAATGGGCTTCCAATAAATTTGAATTTCAGTGCCTTCGCATTGCAGTCTGGTTCTGATATATTATATGTGTATGCAGGAATTAATAATCTAGCTCCACTCATAGGAAGCTATTCGGCTACTTCACCAGGCGTTGTTTCGAGCAGTTCGGGGTGTATAACTATAAGGTTTTCATCGAATAATACAATAGTCTCAACCGGTTGGAGTGCCGTTATTAGTTGTGGAGTTGCACCTCTTCCCACATACAACATCACTAATGGTAGTATTACTTCTTGCAGTGGATATTTTTCAGACACAGGTGGTTCAAGTAGTAATTACACTAATAATCAAAATTACACTTTCACAATTTGCCCTTCAGTTGCAAACAACTTGGTCCAAATGAATTTCTCTTCTTTCAATTTGGAAAATAATTATGACTTTCTTACAATATACAACGGTCCAAATGCAGCATCACCGATCTTAGGAAATTATACAGGGACAAACAGCCCTGGTATCGTTCAGGCGAGTGTTTCGAATGTTTCTGGCTGCCTAACTTTTGTATTTACTTCTGATGTCAGTTTTGTATCGTCTGGGTGGCTTGCTTCATTTAATTGCCTGGCTCCTTGTCAAACGATTACCTCTAATCTTGTTTCTACGAATCCTGCTCCAAATATTAACGGAGTAATTCAAATTTGTCCGGGCACCCCCGTAAGTTTTCAAGGATCTGGAACATTTTCTCAAACAGGAAGTGGCGCTAATTATTTATGGAACTACGGTAATGGAGTTAGTTCTGCGGGTGCGAATGGCTCATACACTTATAACACACCAGGTACATATTTTGTAAATCTTGGAATTTCCCTGAATGGATGTTCCAATACAAATTCAATAAATCAAATGGTTCAAGTAAGCACCCAAACGGTGATACTTACTAACGCAATCAACCAAACGATTTGCTTAGGGCAAAGTTCTAACTTGTCAGCATCAGCAGCTCCAATTCCGTATGTACAAAATTGTTCACCTCCTGCTGCCAGTAATGTTTTTCTTCCCGATGGCACGGGTGTTTCATACACTAGCCCAATTACTGTTGATTGCTATAGCTCGGGACAACTGATTCAGAATGCTTCTGAGATTGATGATATATGCTTAACAATAGAGCACTCTTATTTAGGAGATTTAAATATTTCAATTACTTGTCCGAATGGTCAATCTGCAATATTAAAGGCCTACCCTGGTGGCTTAGGAGCTTATTTAGGCTGTCCATTAGACGACCCTGCTGTTGGACCAGGAACTTCAAGTGTTTACTGTTTTAATACAAGTGCAAGTACCTTACTTGTGAATGGAGCAGTTGCGCCTTGTGGTGTCCCATCAGGAAATTCTATTGTTGCTGGTGATTACTTGCCTGTTCAACCCTTCACTAATTTAATCGGTTGTCCATTAAATGGGCAATGGGTAATAACAATAACCGATAATCTGGCACTTGACAATGGTTATATTTTTAGTTGGGATATAAATTTCAATGCAAGTTTACCAGGAGTTCAAGCATCTTTTACCCCTACTGTTGTATCTCAAGGCTGGATTACAACCACAGGACTAACACCAACGGGTGCTACTGCGGCGACGGTTACTCCATCAAGTGTTGGGCAAAATTGTTACACCTACTCTGCTACCAATAATTTTGGATGCACAACTACTCAGGTTCAATGTATCACAGTTAATGCAGGGGTACTTCCAACATTTACACAACTTGGACCTTATTGTCAAGGTTCGATACCGGGTGTACTTCCAACAACTTCAACCAATGGAATTACTGGAACTTGGTCTGCTGCTATCTCAACTGCAGCAGCTGGAAGCGTTGTATATACGTTCACCCCAACAGCCGGATTGTGCGCTTCACCAACAACAATGAATATTGTTGTATCTCCTCAATTGATTGCAACAATTTCAGCACCTCCGATTCTTTGTCCGGGTGCTACAACTACAATTACGGTTGGCGCTTCTGGCGGAACCGGACCTTATACCGGGACAGGAACTTATGCGGTAACAGCAGGAACATACACCTACACCGTAACAGATATAAACGGATGCACAAGCACAGTGACAATAACAATTGCAGAACCAACGCCGATTGTGCTGCCAGCGATAACACATAATTAATAAAAAGGTAAGAGAAGGTAAGATATAGAGGCGAAATATTTTTCGACCACACAAAAAGAAAAAAATAAAACAAGTAAATAAAGCACAAACAAATAAATCCACAGTTATGAAAAAAATCATCATGCTAATTATGCTAATTGCCCCGATAGCGGCATATGCACAAAACACCACGAGTCCTGATACAGTTTGTTACCAGACGGCGGGATCTATTTACACCTTGCCGAACACGGCTGGATACACCTACACATGGACAGTTGCAGCTCCGGGGGTGTTGACATCTGGACAAGGTACAAACTCGATTAACGTTGATTGGTCTGCAGCCAACCCAGGATTAATAGCTAATGCTATTAGCGTTTTCGCGACGAGTGCCGACGGTTGTGTGAGCACTCCTGTAGTATTAGATGTGTTTATTTTAGATATTGTTCCTGTGCTTACTGCTATAGGTCCTTATTGTGCCGACGAGCCATGTGTTGCTCTAACTGCGACGCCGCTTGGTGGGGTTTGGACTGGGACGGGGGTTGTTGGAAATACATTCTGCGCTGGAACTTCGGGATCAGGAACATTTACACTGACTTATACTGTAACTGAGGCTGGATGTACGTTTAGTGCGACTACTCCTGTAACGGTTAGTCCTGCACCGGTATTGACTCCGATCCAACATAACTAAGGCGATTAATTGGTAAGAGAAGTTAAGAGAAGGGAAGAATGTCTGCGACGAATGCCTTCGGCGAATGCTTCGCGAATGTCTTCGACGATAATAAAGGGTTAGAAAATGGAAGATATAATGTCGAAATATTTTTCGACCAAACAAACAGAAAAAAGAAAAAATAAAACAAGTAAAAAATAAAAATCAAATAAATCCACCGTTATGAAAAAAATCATCATGCTAATTATGCTAATTGCCCCGATAGCGGCATTTGCACAAAACACCACAAGTCCTGATACAGTTTGTTACCAGACGGCGGGATCTATCTACACCTTGCCGAACACGGCTGGTTATACCTACACATGGACTGTTGCAGCTCCGGGAGTGCTGACATCTGGACAAGGCACCAACTCGATTAACGTTGATTGGTCTGCAGCCAACCCTGGATTAATAGCTAATGCTATTAGCGTTTTCGCGACGAGTGCCGATGGCTGTATTAGCACACCTGTAGTATTAGATGTGTTCATTTTAGAGATTGTTCCTGTACTTACTGCTATAGGCCCATATTGCGCCGACGAGCCATGTGTTGCTCTAACTGCGACGCCGCTTGGTGGGGTTTGGACTGGGACGGGGGTTGTTGGAAATACCTTCTGCGCTGGAACTTCGGGATCAGGAACATTTACACTGACTTATACTGTAACTGAGGCTGGATGTACGTTTAGTGCGACTACTCCTGTTACTGTAAATCCGGTACCGGTTCTTTCACCGATCCAACATAACTAATTCCGATTGAAAAACTAGAGCCATGTTAAAGAAGATACTCATATTTATCATGTTAATGCCGTTGGCCTCATGGGGTCAGCAGTATCTTGACATGTGCGATGAGCCGAGGACCGATTTCGATTACTCCGCTAATTGCAATGAGTCAGGTAACTTCTATTGGCTTGTAGATAATATTCTGTATGAATCTGGAACCAATACTATTAATATTGATTGGGCCGCGTTTTCACCAGGTGGTCATGTGATTGAACTGGGATTCACGAGTAGTTATGGGTGTGTTGCAGACCCGCGTTTTTTCACTGTTGGAATTGCGCCTTGTCTCGAAACATCAGCTTATATACCGAACTCGTTTACACCGGACAACGATGGCCTTAATGAAGAGTGGTTCCCAGTGTTCACGAACGCTAGATCTGTAAAAACAATTATAGTAAATCGATGGGGAGATGTAGTTTTCGAATCTGAAAGTTTGGAGCCGAAGTGGATAGGCAATATGCTTGGAGGAGAATATTATGTTCCCGATGGGGTATATGTTTATAGAATTGAAGTTCACTTTAACGATGTTAGTGCGGAAGTTTTTCAAGGGCACATTACACTTCTTAGGTAAGAGAAGGTAAGATTCTCAGAAAGACGCGATGCAAGATTGACGAGGTCAAAGTTGCAAGCAAGAATCTTTGAAAGGTCAGATGATAGGGTCGAAAAATATTTCGACCTTATGAGAAAGACGCCAACGCAGATTATTGTAAAGCGATGAAAGAAAAAATTACATGAAAAAGTTTGTGTAATTGGAAATTGAGATTACTTTTGCATCGCTTTACGGCAACGGTCGGGTAGTTCAGTTGGTTAGAATACGTGCCTGTCACGCACGGGGTCGCGGGTTCGAGTCCCGTCCCGACCGCTAGTTTAGAGAAAAACCCCTTGATAATCAAGGGGTTTTTCTTTTTGAAACCAGTTTGTGTAAAACACTGTGTAAAACAATCCAATCCCTTATCACTTATAAAAAACTAAATTAATTTTTGATTTCCAGGTGTTTTTATGACTCGTAAAGTATTTCATGATTTGAAGTATTTGTATTCTACTATTTATATTTTGAAATCGAATAGGTCGTCCAATGTACAAAAAACACACTCCCTGATTGATCCTCCAGTAAAACTATTGTGGAATATTGCTTCTGTGCATCAACTCTTGTTTCTACAATTTGAACTGATTTATATTTCCCACCGGATAAATTAATTTTTGAATACCCTATTACTTTAATATCAAAAACAGAAAACAAATCACTTAAACCCAATTCAAACTCATTAATGAAGACCAGAGACTTTGAAAATTCAGCCCATTTTATCGCAGGAGTATTTTCATTTGGACAAAATTCAAACTCGTTATTGTTAAAATACTTTTTATGTTTTTTTATACTTCTCGGAAATGATCCGTTGAAATATATTGGAGCTGTTCCATTCCTTTGTGCAATGGGAACATATGGAATATTAAGTGAATCTAAAACATATTGACATGCATAATCAGGAAAAAAGTATTGTGGCTCCTGTGCATTGGCTAATAAACCCACTGCAACGAAAAGTGAGGTGAGAATTGTTGATTTCATTGTAATTGATGAGTTATTATTTTTTTTTAATATTGATTAAATACGATTTGCAATCCTACCTCATCTTACCTTTTTCTTATCTTACCTTAAAGAATAACTAACATCCTCTCCTTTCGAAAACGAACCGTAAATACGACCTTCATTTGCGTATTCGGTTATGAACTCCAGGGTGTCTTCGTTTTCGATTTTACCCAAGGTGTAATACGTTCTTACTCCGTTATCCATGACAATGCAATCGAGAATATTTTTGGTTTGAAAGATTTCTGTAATGGGTAAATCGAAG
>JBIKVX010000087.1:0-7527 GCA_044356625.1 Flavobacteriales bacterium
GGGGCATTAGGCAGTGGGGCTGCCATTAATTTCAAAACAGTAGACAATTCTATTCGTTATGAATTAAGCGAAGCTGCTCTTTCTGAAAAGAAAATTACCCCGGGGAACAAAATATTACAATGGAAAGTTCAATAGTATGAAGTACGCATTTTTTCTCCTTTTCATATTGCTGGGTATCGCTCATTTGGGCAACTCGCAAGTGAATCCGCTTGTTGCAAAAGCGGCAGAATTGTGCGCGGAGAAGAAGTACGATGAAGCGTTGGCGCAAATAGATGAAGGATTTAAATCAACTGATTTGAACTCAGATGCCAATGCATGGTTTGTGAAGGGCTTTATCCTAAAGGAATTGTACAAACAGCAAGAAGCTAACCAGCGTCAAAGTAATTTTAGATATCGCAGTGTAGCGGCTTTGACTAAGGCGCGTGAGTTTGATGCAAACTTGGAATTCGCAACAAATATTGATGCTGCTTTGCAATTCATTGCGTTCACCTATTTTAACGATGCATTGCTCCGAAGTGCTGAAATGGATAGTGAGTCTGAGAATGAACCTCTAGATCTTTATAAGAAGTTTCAAGAATTATACAAAGGGTCAGAGCCAGAATTGAAGGGTTTGCAGATAGAATTTAATAGCAAAATGGCCGAGGGGCATTACCGCAATTGGATTAAAAACACAGAAGATACCCACCACTACACCCTGTGCTTAGAATTCTATTCAAAAGTATTGGTGTTGGACAATAGAAATTGCACAGCGAATTTGAACTTGGCCATTGTGAATTACAATCAGGGTGTATACATGATTCGCAAAATTGGTGCGCAGACAGATATGATGGATTTGATTTCGATTCAAGATGAAAGTGTAAAGAAGTTTAAATCTGCCATTCCATATGCACAGCAGGCCTTTGCTTCCTGCACCTCTTCATCTACGAATTACAAAGTCCTTATGTTTGTGAATCGGGCTTTGGGTAGAGAAGAAGAATATCTTCGTTTGAAAAAAGAGTCGGAGAAAAAATTCAAATCAAATTAATTGAAATCCATGAATTGGTTCTTCAATAAGAAGTATCGTCTTGGATTTGGCTTTGGGGCCATCATATTCATCGTTGCGGGAACATTAGTCATGACAGTGATTACCCTTCAAAGAAGTTTCGATATCAATCGAAAGATTAACGACAAGTATGTTCCTTCAATAGGAAGGTTGCAGGATTTAGAAAGCTATACGTTTCGTTCGAAAGATTTAATCAAAGAGTGGGCGTTCGTTCAACGCGTTGAAGAAGATCTCCATCGCAAGGAAATGAAAGCAATTAGTGATAGTTCACTCATGAAATCATGGGTACGCTTGCAAGAGGTGAAGAGTAATTTCAGTGCAGAAGAACAAAAAAGTATCGATACATTGGAGCAGAAGGTTGGTGCTATGCTCGTTCAGTTTAAAGCTGTGCAAGATCTTCTCCCAACCTTTGATAGCTATAGCAATCCGATTGCACTCATGGATGCTGAATCTTATTTTATTGAAGGAAGTGGAATCCCGTTGGTTGTAGAAGAGGCCGAAAGTATTTTAAATCGATTGCGTAAAAAGCAGACCGAGCGAATGAATGCGGAGCTTGAAGAAATGAATGTGCAGTTCTCTCGTCTTACCGGTGTATTGGTAGTTGTTTCTTTATTTGTGCTGTTCGCAGGTATTGCAATCGCTTATTTCACCACAAAATTGCGAAAGCAAAAGGAAGAATCTGAAGTACAGAAAGAGCAGTTGAACTTGTTGTATCGCGACTTAACAGACAGTATCAATTACGCACAACGCCTTCAAAATACAATACTTCCAAATATTGGTTCTGTTCGGCAAATCTTCAACAAGAGTTTTGTTTTTTACGTTCCGAAAGCAGTTGTTAGCGGCGATTTTTATTGGTTTAAAAATGTGGGAGGGAAGAAGCTATTTGCTGCTGCCGACTGCACGGGTCATGGTGTTCCTGGCGCATTCATGAGTTTGGTAGGTCATAATTTTTTGAACCATGTCACAAAGGTTTTTCTTGACCCTTCCCAAATTCTGAACAACGTGAATCGATTAGGAACAGAGGTTCTTCGGAACAACAATACGGGCGTTCGAGACGGAATGGATATAGCCCTTTGTGCTATTGATGAAAAGGAAGGACTCTTGGAGTATTGCGGTGCAAATATTCCACTTTACATCGTGCGAAAAAATGAGCTCATTGAATTGGCGCCTACAAAGCGAAGCATTGGAACCTTCGGCGAGCGCGGTGAGACGTTTGAAACACAGAAGTTTCAGCTCGAAAAAAATGATGTGGTTTATGCGTGTAGCGATGGATACGCGGATCAATTTGGTGAAGAGAATAATAAAAAATTCATGCGTAAGCGATTCAAACAAATGCTTACCGCAATTGCAGAATTAGAAATTGATTTGCAAGAAAAAACCCTTCACGAAACGTTTAACGTTTGGAAGGGTTCAATGGAGCAAACCGATGACTTGTTAGTCATCGGAATTCGAATATAAATTACGACGCAAGACTTGATCTGTCGGCAACGTATGTATCTACTGGGTTCACGCACAATGTAGGAATCTGCGCATCGTTGGTAATTACATGCTGTTCGTAGCTAGAGTTAAATACATTCAATATTGAACTTTCGTAAAAATTCATAATGCAAATTAAATCGGCTTCAACCGCAGCTGAATACTTCAACAACGATTTTACGAAAGAACCTTCAGATTTAGTTTCAGTAATCTCTACTTCAACAGGTATGTCCAAAGATGTCAAGTAATCAACAGCGTAATTCAGGTTACGGTCCAATTGGTTTTTCAAAAACTCATCGGTTTCATTCGGAGAAATTAGATAAACCTTGGAGTTGAAGTACTTCGCAACATCACGAACTGCACTTAGTTTTTGCTTAGTTTCTTTATGCAAGTCTAGAGGAACAACGATGCGGTTGTATCCGTGCTGACGTATGGTTCTTTCTTGAACAACAATGAAAGGAATAGAGCTTTCCGTTACAATTTTTAACGCTCGGCTTCCAGACATAAATTGCATGCCACGAGCCCCATGAGTGCCCATAATAATAAGCGCTGCATCCATTTCTGTAGCGGCTTTATCAATGTCTTCGAAAATGTTTCCAATGCGCACATGCGCGTGAATCTCAACACCGTTTTCAACACGAATACGATCTTTTAAAGCGTCAAGTTTTAAGCGAGCTTCTGAAACATGTTTCTTATTATCTACAATATGAATCAAATGAATATTGGCTGAAATTGTTTTACCCATGAGCAATGCATGCTCAATTGCAATGTCGCTAACTTTAGTAAAATCGATTGGTACAAGTATTTTTTTCGAAAATCCCATATAAGTATTTTTTTACAAAGGTAAAGGAATTGGGTTCTACTCGAGAAGACTAAAATCAAGTACTTCTTGAAAAAAGAATTCGGGCGACTCGGCGTGTGGCCAATGTCCTGAATTTTTCACTTCGGTGATTTTTAATTTAGGGAAGTACTCTTCCAATTTCGCTTGATCTTCTTTCATAACATAGTTAGAAAGCTCACCTTTAATGAAAAGGGTTGGAAGCTGCGCAGGGCCTTTGAAGGGAACTTCAGCAAGAATTTCTTCGATGTGGTTTTCTAGAACATTTAAATTAAATCTCCAGTCTAATTTCCCAGGTTCTCTCCAATACAGGTTCTTAAGAAGAAAGAGCTGTGTGGCTTTGTCTACAGTTGTTTGTGCGAATATTTCCTCCGCTTCGCTTCTAGATTGAATTTGATCGATAGGTATAGAACGCAGCGCTTGAAAAACAGTGTCATGGTGTCTCGGATAACGCTTCACCCCCATATCAACAACAATTAGTTTTTCAATAAGAAATTCAATTTCTTGGGCAAGGTGCATAACCGTTTTCCCACCCATACTGTGCCCCAAAAGAATAATATCGCGAAGATTTTCTGACGCAATCAAATCAATGGCATCGTCACGCATGAGCCCGTAGTTCATTTCTTCGGAATGAGAAGACCTTCCATGATTGCGCTGATCTATAGTGTACACACAGAACCCATGTTCCGCCCATTTTTTGGCGTGTGTAGTCCAATTATCTCCTGTTCCGAATAGCCCGTGAAAAATGAGCAAGGGTTTGCCTTCTCCGTATTTATTAAAATACAATTTCATTAGAGTAATTCGTTTTTATACATCTGTACGGTGTTCTCCAGTCCGAAATAAAGGGCATCTGATATTAGTGCATGGCCAATTGACACCTCATCTAAATAAGGAACTTGCTGTGCGAAAAATTTCAAGTTCTCTAAATTCAAATCGTGGCCAGCGTTTATTCCCAAACCTTCTTCGTGAGCGGCTTTTGCAGTTTCTACAAAAGGAACAACTGCTTTTTCTTTGTCAACAGAATAACCTGCGGCGTAGCTTTCAGTATACAATTCAATTCGATCTGTTCCGGTCTCGGCAGCCTTTTTCATAAGAGCTGGATTGGCTTCCATGAAAATACTAACTCGGATACCGTGAGATTTCAATTCGTGGACTATTCCAGATAAAAAATCGAAATGTGTTTCTACATCCCATCCGGCATTTGAGGTAATGGCGTCAGGCCCATCGGGCACCAAGGTTACTTGGTGTGGTTTCGATTGAATAACCAATTCCATAAAATCAGGTGTAGGATATCCTTCAACATTGAATTCGGTTGTCACAACTTTTTTCAATTTAGGCACATCTGCGTAACGAATGTGACGCTCATCGGGTCTTGGATGAACCGTTATTCCATCGGCGCCGAAGCGTTCGATGCGCTGCGCTGCCACAATGACATCCGGCGCATTGCCACCACGGGCATTGCGGATGGTGGCAATTTTATTAATGTTTACGCTTAGTGCGGTCATGTATTCAATATTGGTTGTGCAAAACTCGACAATAATCGAATTGAAATTCACGTTGTGGAATGAAAAATGAATGTACGTTTGGACGTGCTTAAAAAAATCTATGAGCCGAGCCCTTAATTTAATATCGAAAAGCCTACCCTCAATCAATCGTGGGGAATCTGCTATGCACGTATTGAATTTAATGGACGAATTGCGGGTGAATGATTTACCTGTGGTTGAAAACGGATTGTTTTTAGGTCTTGCGAATGAAAGTGATTTTCTAAACGCAGAAGTTTATCAAGGTGAGATTCAGGCCGAGCTCGATTTGCTAAATGTTTCGGTTTCACCAGATTCTCATGTCTTAGATGTGTTGAAGGTGATTAGTGAGAATGACGTTACCGTTGTTCCAGTCGTTGATGAAGGAAATAACTACCTCGGAAGTATTACTTCTGCAGATTTGCTCGATCATTTGGCTGAAATGCTCGGTGTCATGCGCGAAGGCGGAATTATAGTTTTGCAAGTTTTCGAGCGAGACCATAGCATTCAGCAAATTGCCCGAATCATTGAGGAGAACAATGCGAAAATTTTAAGTCTTTCAGTTGTTCCAGCTTCTGAAGGAAATTTAGAGATGCACATTAAGATAGATCTTCCCGATTTGAACCCTATTCTTCAAAGTTTAGAGCGTTTCAATTACAATGTGCTGAGTAGGTTTCAAGCTTCTCAATTCGACGATGAGTTAAAAGATCGTTACAACGAACTTATGCGTTACTTGAATATGTAGCGCTTGCTGAAAAGCGCTACCTTTGTTTTTTAATTGATATGTTAGTCTACGTTTTTGGAAAAAAATTTGATGCCGACTTGGCTCCTTCGGTGCAGCAATTTCTTGAGAAAATGGTGCGACGTGGAATTTCCATATGCATGTACAAAGGATTTGAACGTTTTCTTGAATCCCATATTCAGATTCCGGCACATACAACATTTGAAGAGCATTCAGAATTTGAGAATGCAGCTGCACTTTTCAGTTTTGGAGGCGACGGAACTTTTCTCGATGCCGCAAGACTAGTAGGTTCTAAGCGTATTCCAATCTTAGGAATTAATACCGGAAGATTGGGTTTCTTATCTCACGTGAGTGTTTCTGAAGCAGATGAAGCGCTTGAGCAATTTGTAAATTCGGAATACACCATTGACCCGCGTTCCTTCATTCAAATTAAATCGGAAGAATTCGATTTTGGAGATTTTCCTTTCGCTTTGAATGAGATTACGATTAATCATGCCACGCGAAATCAAATGATAAAGATTAATGCTTCGGTGAACAAATCTTTTCTAAGCAGCTATTGGGCCGATGGATTAATAGTAGCAACACCAACCGGATCTACAGCATACTCTCTCTCTTGCGGCGGGCCAATCGTAACTCCGAATTCAAATAATTTCATCCTAACTCCAATTTCTGCGCACAACTTAACAGCGCGTCCGCTTGTTATTGGCGATACATCTACTGTTAAATTGAGAGCAGAGTGCAGATCAGGACAAATTCAAGTTACGTTAGACAGCACCCAATACGTTTTAGATGGCGGGGCTGAAATAACGCTTTCTCGAGCACCTTTCGAATTGCAAATGATACTTTTGGAAGGACGAAATTTCTTTCGAACCATTCGTAAGAAAATGGGATGGGGACTAGACATTCGTATAGATTGACAATATATTATTGAAAAAAGCATTTAGCAGACATGAATACCCGTTTACTTTTGTTCATTTTATTTTTTTTTGGAAGTTTCTCTTCGAGCGCTCAAGGCCATAGCAGAGAGAAAAGCAAAGAGCTTTCTATTTCTGCAGGTACCGCCTACTACATTGGGGAAATTAACCCTGCAAAGCATTTCGGGACGAAGGAAAAATTGGCTCTTGGAATTGCTATTCGTAACAATCTGAACAAGCGATGGTCTATTCGAACAGGATTGTCTTACGGAAATATCGAGGCTTTCGATTCCGATAGCAAAGATATCTGGCAACAAAATCGAAATTTAAATTTTCGAAATCGTTTTTTTGAAGGCAGTGTTATTGCTGAGTTGAATTTCTTCAATTATCAGATCAATTCAAAACATAATATTTCCCCGTATTTTTTTCTAGGTGCCGCTGTTTTTCGAATGAATCCAGAAGGAATGTATAACGGTTATTGGCATGCCCTTCAGCCTGCTGGGACTGAAGGACAAGGAATGGCCGGTAAGGATCCCCTATATAAAACAACTGGATTTACCATGCCAATGGGAGCCGGGTTGAAATGCAACATTAAAGGGTTACTTGGATTTTCTTTAGAGTGGGGAATGCGGAAATTGTACACCGATTATTTCGACGATATTTCAGGGTCTTATGTGAATCCGACTATGTTAACCGCTGCTCGTGGTCAATTGGCTGCGAATCTAGCAGATCAAAGTGTCCTTCCAGAGAATACAAATAATGCCTACATGCAGCGAGGCGACCCAGGAAGAAAGGATCTTTACTTCTTCTGCATGGCCTCGTTAAATTTCAGAATAGATAAAAAAGGAAATAGCTGCGCAACCTGGGACTAAGTGCTTGTCCAACCGCGGGCTTTCCGTATCTTCGCGCTTCGATGAAAAGCGCCTTCGATCAAATAGACTTATGCAAGACACCTCGTCATGTTGCCGTTATTATGGATGGTAATGGTCGTTGGG
>JBIKVX010000088.1:0-7492 GCA_044356625.1 Flavobacteriales bacterium
CTTTCCCCCGTATGAATCCAATACGGTGTTGCTTCCAGGACCGCCGTAGATGGCAACAAGCACAGGATATTTTTTATTCGGATCGAAGTTCGCAGGCTTCATTATCCAGCAATTCAAATCAGTATCGCTTGAATTCTTAAACGAGAAGAATTCTTTCTTCACGCAATTGTATTCCTTCAACGTTGTCGAAAGATTAGAGTTGTTAATAAGCACACGCTTTGTGTTTCCTTGATTATCACGAATGCAGAAAGTAGGAGGGGTATTCGCGTTGCTGTAGGTATGCAAGAAGTATTTCAATCCTTTGCTAAACGCAGCCTCGTTGGTTCCATCGTTAGAAGTCAAACACTTCCACGAGTTCTTTTTCAAATTCACACAGTAAACATATTTTGAAGTCGCGTCAAGCGAGCTGCTCATGCGCTTGTTGTAGTTCACCTGTGCAGCACGCGTAGAGCTGAAGTAAATGTTTCCAGCTTTTTCATCGATGCCGTAAAAATCAAGGATTTCCCAATTTCCGCTGGTTAACGCTTTCTCTACTTTCGTTCCCAAGTCTATTTGATACAAATGCGCATATCCACTTTTCTCGCTGGTGTAGATCATACAATTTCCACCAGATAAAAATTGAATGTTGTCGTTCACATCTATGTACGTTTCAGATTTCTCTTCCATCAAGACTGTTGTTGCCCACGTGTCCATTCCTTCAGCGCGAAGAGGAAAAGTTAATTCATACACCAAATGATTTTGATGACGATTCATTTTCTGAACCAATAACTGCGTGCTTTGCTTGCCCCACTTGATACGTGGAATGTATTCGAACTCGGCAGAAGTCTTTTCAACCAAGAAACTTTTGTTGGAAGTCAATTCATAGATGTGAATACTTACGTCTGAATTTTTTTCTCCGGCTTTCGGATATTTGAACGTGGTTCTTTCCGGATAAAGACTTCCATAAATGTCCATTCCATATTCAGGAACGCTGCTTTCGTTGAATTTGTAGTAGGCGAGAAGCGAACCTGTTTCGTTCCAATACAATCCGCGATCGAATCCGAACTCTTCTTCATACACCCAATCGGTAGCTCCGTTAATGATTTTGTTTTTCTCTCCGTCGAACGTGACTTGCTTCTCTTCTTTCGTTTCAATATTGAAAATGAAAATGTTGTTGTCGCGAACGAAAGCCACGCGCTTTTTATCCGGAGAGATAGTCGCCAAGCGTTGCTTTCCTTTTTTGAAGTTTGCAATAGGTGTGGTTTTTCCGCTTGCCAAATCGTGAACCAAATAATTAGCCATGCTGCTCCAACGGTAAATGCCTTCGCTCTCTGTTTCAATCAACAACATGCTTTCATCTGCATTGAAAGAATAATTGTCGAAGGCGCTTATTGTATTCCCGAAAATTTTCTTGGCAGTTGTAATCGCTTTCAACGTATCTCCGTTCGCGAAGCTGCATTGAATAATGGTTTGGCCGTTTGCATCTGACGCCATGACATCAGAGAACGATTCTCCGTCGTTCATGGAGTTAAATCCACCGAGGTAATCCGCATTGAATTCGCGGCCGTTCCAGATGAGTTCGTTGGTAATTTTTTTCTGAGCAGTTGCACCGAATACGGTGGCTAAGAAAAACAAGGAGGCTAGGGTCTTTTTCATAATAAAAATCAGTTCCGAAAGATAAGCCGAATGCAGAAGATATGCAATTGTGCCTTTAATTTGCGCCATGAATTTGAAATTAGCTACACTCGCAATGATAGCGGTTGCATTCAGCAGCTGCACACAGCAATTGGTTTTGGAATCTCTTCCAGTTACGACAGAGCCCGGTCCCATGACTTATGAGAAAGAAAAGCACTTCAAGAATATTCATCAAGTTACCTACGGTGGAGACAATGCCGAAGCGTATTGGAGTCCCGATGGGAAACAGTTGATTTTTCAGAGTAATAACGTGAAATGGGGTGTTGGTTGCGATCAGATTTTTTTATTGAGTGTCGAAACAAAAGCAGACAGCTCCAAGCGTCAGTTGGTTTCAACCGGATTAGGAAGAACCACTTGTTCTTGGTTCATGCCAGACGGAAAGTCGTTCCTGTATGCTTCAACACACAAAGGCGGAGAGGCTTGTCCGCCGTCACTTCCAAACAACGGAAAATATGTTTGGCCGTTGTATTCAACCTACGACATATACACCGCAGACCTTCAAGGAAAGGTAATGAAGCAGTTAACTGATTCGCCGCGTTACGATGCTGAAGCGACGATTAGCCCAAAAGGAGATCGAATAGTCTTCACTTCATTAAGAAACGGTGATTTGGATTTGTACACCATGAATATAGATGGAAGTGATGTTAAGCAAATCACGTTCGACTTGGGCTACGACGGTGGAGCCTGTTTTTCTCCAGATGGTAAGAAAATTGTTTGGCGCGCTTCACGTCCAAAGAACAAAGAGGAAATAGATGCCTATAAATCTTTGTTGAATGAGGACATGGTAGAACCTTCAAACCTTGAGATTTTTGTAGCGAATGCAGATGGCTCAGATGCCCACCAAGTCACTTTTTTGGGAAATGCAAACTGGTCTCCAACGTTTTCTCCGAAAGGAGACAAGATATTGTTTTGCAGTAATCACAACAGTACGCGCGGATTTCCTTTCAATTTATTCTTAGTGAATTTAGATGGAAGCGGATTGGAGCAGGTGACGTACGATAGCGAATTCGATTCGTTCCCAATGTTTTCACCGAATGGAAAATACTTGGTGTTCTGCAGCAACCGTCACAACGGAAGAACCCGCGATACGAACATTTTTATAGCGGAGTGGATTGACTGATTCTATCCTTCGAAAGTTATAGAAACGACAAAGGCACGTGAACGTAATTTGTCTATCGGAAGCGCATATCGAGTGTCTTCGTGAATAAGTAAATCGGGAAGACCGATACTCGTCTTGAACTCGACTGCAAATTTGAAAAACGGTAAGAAGAAATCAAATCCGCCTCCTGCCTCTATGCAGTAGTCGTTGCTTTTCAACTTAACTACAATTTGGCTCGACTGGTTGTTACTTACATTCTTCTGCGATTGCATATCGCGGGCGTATTTTCCTCCCAACAATCCGTAAGCCGCGAAATTTCCGGTTCTGTTTGTTCTGAACTTCACCAGAACAGGGAATTCTAACCAAACGCTTGAGATGGGCTTCGTCTGAGTATCTATTTTATTTTGTGGACGAAGAAATTGATACTGCAATGATCTGTCTTGGAATGACAAACCAGGAAGAAAACGCACGTTGACATTTGGAATTGGATTGTACGAAGCCAAAATGTGAAGGTTGAATCCAGCTTGCGGAACATTCGTAATGCTCAATAAAGAATCTTGAAACAAAAAATCAGGTTTGTAATTAATGAAAAATGAACTCTGATTTCCGCTTAATGCAAAACCAAAATGATATTTTCGATAATCGAATTTCGCTAAATTGGTAGCAGCACGATCGCGCTGGGCAAATGACGTTAATGCGATAAAGGCAAATAAAAATGCTGCGACTAATTTTTTCATTGTACTTCTTTCAACATGACGGTTCTAAAAATCCAAGGTACAATAAGGGAAAAGATAAGCGTGCTCAACATCATTGCTGAAATGCCGGCTGCCACTATCGTTTTCGATGAGGTCATTGTGTTAACGCGTTCAATATATTTTTGCTGTATTTCCTCTTTAGTTAGATCTTTCAACGGTTCATTCGACGAAGTTATTGCAGCCACTTTCTCAGGAGTATTCAATGCCTCTTCCAATTGCGCATAGTCGGTAGCACGCTTAATGGTCATGTCTCTCGCCGTTGAATAATAAACGCCAATAGACAAACCAATGGCCACTGAATAAGCTACTCCAGCGCGCAAAGACAGTTTGAAATCGTCGAAATAACTTCTTACTTGAGGCTCTTTGCTATAAGTTGAATAAAGAGTGATCAGGATTAAAGAAAGAAGAAAAACAAGATTCAACAGAACTCCCTTAGGCTGAGCTTCAGCATAATTGTATGCGAAGTAATGACCAAAAGCAAAGCGCAATCCCAACCAGGTAGCTGCCAAGGATAGGGCATAGGCCCAGATACGCCAAGTGCTCATTACGAATTCATGGTTACTAAAAACTCCTCGTTTGTTTTCGTGCGCTCGATACGGTCTTTCACGAACTCCATAGCTTCAACCGGATTCATATCAGCAAGGTGTCTGCGCAATACCCACATGCGTTGAAGGGTATCTTTGTCTTGCAACAAATCTTCGCGACGTGTTCCTGAAGAAAGAATATCAATGGCAGGGAAAATACGTCGATTGCTAATCTTACGATCCAATTGCAATTCCATGTTACCCGTTCCTTTGAATTCTTCAAAAATAACTTCGTCCATTTTACTTCCTGTATCTACCAACGCAGTTGCAATGATGGATAGTGACCCACCATTTTCAATCTTACGCGCCGCTCCGAAGAAACGTTTTGGTTTTTCCAAGGCATTCGCTTCAACACCACCCGACAATACCTTTCCGCTTGAAGGCGCAACAGTATTGTAGGCACGTGCTAGACGTGTTATAGAATCTAAGAGAATACAAACGTCGTGTCCACATTCAACCAAACGCTTGGCTTTTTCCAAGACTATGTTTGCAATCTTTACGTGACGCTCAGCAGGCTCGTCGAAAGTCGAAGCAATTACTTCTCCCTTCACGCTGCGCTTCATGTCGGTTACCTCTTCCGGACGCTCATCGATGAGCAATACAATCAAATACGTCTCAGGATGATTCATGGCAATCGCATTCGCCACGTCTTTCAATAAAGTAGTCTTTCCTGTCTTCGGTTGCGAAACAATCATTCCACGCTGTCCTTTTCCAATAGGAGCGAACAAATCCATGATTCGCATACTCACATTGTTGTTGTTGTCGGCCAAATGGAAACGCTCTTGCGGGAACAAGGGCGTTAAGAATTTAAATGGAATACGGTCACGCACCCAAGCTGGATCGCGTCCGTTAATGTTATCGATACGAATTAATGGAAAATATTTCTCACCTTCCCTTGGTGGACGAATAGCACCACGAATGGTATCTCCAGGTAATAATCCGTATGTCTTAATTTGTTGTTGAGAAACATAAACGTCATCCGGAGAATTCAAATAATTGAAATCCGAAGAACGCATAAACCCGAATCCGTCAGGCATCACTTCCAAAACTCCTTCAGCCATAACCAACCCATCGAAATTGTATCCGTGTTCGTCTGGCATTCCTCTGCGCTGACGATCTGGACGTACGATGTTCTGATCACGCTCGGCCTGACTTTCTTGGTTCTCAGGTTTGTTTGGTCTTTCCGGACGGTCTTTCTGCTCAGGTCTTTCCGGACGGTCCGTTCTTTCCGGACGGTCTGTTCTCTCTGGACGGTCTGTTCTCTCTGGACGGTCTTTATGTTCAGGTCTTTGGTTTTTCTGATTCGGATGCTGTGGACGCGGTTGTCCGTCTTTCTTCGCTAAAACCAAAAACGGAATCTCAGGCTTCGTCTCTTGCACAGGAGTTACCTCTGGCGCTGGCTCTTCATTTTGTTCGGTTGGAATATCATTCGATACTTCTTCCTTAGCGGGAACCTCTTCCTTTTCGGCAGCCTTATATGGCTTTCTTTCACGCGTTTTTTTCTGACGATCAGTAGAATCCGAATTCTGAATAGAAGAATCTGTTTCCTTTGCTTCAACAACTGTCGGAGCAGGAGCCTCAGCTGGCGCAGCAGATAAAGTCTGACGGTCCATAATGGTTAGAACCAAATCTTGCTTCTTTAGTTTTTCAGCATTGGCAATGCCTATATTTTCAGCAACAGATTTAAGCTCTGCCACTTTCATGGCGTTTAATGTTAAAATATCGTACATGTAGGGGAAATGAAATTCAAAGTGTAATGATGGGAATGCAAAAGCGAAATGCTTTCAGCGATGCAAGGATACAACGCAAATGGTAAATATTCAAAAAAAAATTATCGGATAAGCTCCGAAACATTGCGCTTGATGTTCTGTGAGATTTTTTCAATAGGAACGTCGTTTTCGTCTCCGCCAAACGGATCTTCAATTTCTTCAGCAATTAATTCCAAACTACCCAAAACATAAAAGATAAAAATTGAAAACGGAATGACGTAATTCCCCAGGGTGGGACTGAAAACCCAGGGCAATGTAATTATATAGAATAAAATGAATTTTCGAAGGAAAGAGCTATAAGAATATGGGATTGGAGTATTCTTAATTCGTTCGCATGCACCTGCAATTTCTATGAAATTAGATAGTTCCGCGTTCAATGTTAAAAGATTGTTCTCAGTTATTTTGTTTTCATTTCGCAAAGTATAGGTGCGTTTGTGAATGAGTGAAGCGAGATAATTTGGTTTATGATTTACATCTTTCGGTATTTCAAATTCTTCAATAAAATCTTGATCCAATTCGATGCGGGTCTTCTCGGAAAGCAGATGCTGTGAAAGAGTCATCGCAAATAGGGGGATGCTTTTTCGATAAAAATTTCTATTGTCCTTGTCACTGTAGGGGAGTATCCCGTTAAGTTTAGAAGCAAGATTTCTACTGCTGTTGGTTAGACTTCCCCACAACTTCCGTCCTTCCCACCAACGGTCGTAGGCCGTATTTGTGCGAAAGACCAATAGCAAACTCATAACGGTTCCTAGTATCGAATGCAAAATCGTGAGTTTTGAAATCTCACCTGTTGCATCAATATGCCAATAATGCTCTTCTAAAACGCAAACACCATAGGCGTATAGTCCCAATACAATCATGAAAAATCCAAGCTGCCGAAAGGTGTCGGATTTATGAAAGCTAAATAAAAAATGTAACCAATCAGAGGGTTTGTAGCTGATCATAGTTTGTGTAATAAAAGTTCTTTCCATTCAGCAGCGCTGGCAGGCATGGAATATTTTTCTTGAAATTTATGTTGAAGTTGAATTGCCCAATCTGCGCGCAACTCATCGTTATTCATGACTTCCAACCATATCTGACTTAGCGACAAACTATTTTTCGGTTGGAAAAGAAATTTCTCATTGCCTAAGATCTCGGCCGTTCCTGCGGTGTTGCTTCCAATAACAGGAACCCCACTCGCCATGGCTTCAATGGTCACCGTTCCAAAGGTTTCTTCCCAACTGGGAACAATTACCAAATCAAAAGCACCATACAATTTTTGCATGTTCGATTGATGGGGTAGGAAAGAGACGATATCTTGAAGTTGCTCTCGTGCGATTGTTTCGTTCAATTTCTGAACGTATTCGTCTGCTTCATTTTTGGTTTTATCTCCGATGAAAACAACTTGCATATTCTTGCTGCCTTCCTTCACCGAAGAAATGGCTTGAATCACTTCAAGTTGACCTTTCTTTTCATCCAACCTTCCAACTACACCAACAATGAATTTTTCCATGGGAAGATTTAATGCTGCGCGAGCTTCTTCCTTCGATAGTGTGGAATCCCCTTCAATAGAGGTTCCCAGCGGAATAACATGAAGGCGCTCTGCGGGAAAGCGCGTATGTGTGAGCACTT
>JBIKVX010000090.1:0-7345 GCA_044356625.1 Flavobacteriales bacterium
ATGTATCTCCCTTATGATCTCCAATGAACAGACCATCGAGTTCAACTCTTGCCCACAAATCAATTCCAATTTTTTCTATCTCCACCTTCCTGTTCCATTTGGAAGAAAGATATTCGGCTAATCGATGCCCACCCCATGTTTGAACAGCATGAATTTGAAGAGAAAGAACCAAGACGACCAATAAAATTGGAAATGTCAAAAGCCAAAGAAATCTTCTTTTTCGCTTTTTCTTAGGTTGAGCAACTATGTCCTCGGGTGTTTCCAATAGCACAAAAATAACCCTTGTAGAACGGATTTCCGAACAAATATTACTTCTCTTGTAAAGAAGTATTGTTCTTCTTTAATTCTTCTATAAAAACGGTTCTGTTTTCGGGACTAATAATAACTAAAATTCGACTATTGTTGTACAAGGCCAAACGCTTCAATGAGGCTGCTGGAGCACTAATGGGATTGTTTGTGTATTTGAAATGCGTGATGTCGGAAATGTCAATGGTTGGAAAAGGGAAAACACCACAAAAAACTTTCAACTTCCCTTCTGAAGTTATGGTGTAATGTGTATTGAAAATTATCGCTAGAATAAACGCCGTTAATGGAATGTATAACGCCAACATGACCAAGGACTCGCTAATATTCAGAAAACCGGTTACCATAAAAAGCGTCAACACTGGACCAAAGATCCACCAGCTAATACCGCTTTTCATTCTAAAGTTAGTTCCTGGGATCATGCTTACGGCAGTATTGCGTGAAATACCACACTGAAGAAATCGAGAAATTTTTGCGGTTTCCAAATTAACAAAAAGGCAATTCCAAATGCAGCACCAGCCAAATGAGCATCGTGAGCAATAGCGGTATTCATTTTTTTATTCATGTAATATTCCAGTCCGAAAAATAAGATTATGGCCGCCCATCCGGGAAGTGGTAGAATAAAAAAGAATAGTAATTCTTGCGTTGGAAACATAAACATGTAAAGCATCATAACAGCGCTTACAGCGCCAGATGCCCCAACACTTGTGTAATAGATATTGTCGCCGTGCTTTTTCAATGCGGGCAAGGTGGCAAAAGCAGCGGCACCCAAATACAATAGAGCAAATAATGCCACGGGCATGTAATGCTCAACTGCTCTTCCAAAACTGAAGAGTGCAAATAAATTGAAAAACAAATGTCCCATGTCTGCATGCACCAAGGTGTGAGACCAAATTCTATATATTTCCTTATTGTGTTTAACACGATAAGGCGAAAGAGATAGTTTCGAAAAGAGCGCCGTATTCGATAGGGCTTGCCAAGAAACTACTCCTGTAGCAAGGCATAATATTACAGTTAATGAAAGTTGCATAATTTACTTTAGCTGGAATGGTCACTTACAATAACCCATCTTCCATTGATTCGTTTCCAGAGCAACGTGAAATGTCCGCTTAGCGTATCGGCGCTTCGAAATAAATTCCATCGACCGTCAACATATGCGTTCTTTCCGTTCAACACTTCAATGCGAAGTTCGTCAAAACGTAATGTTCCCATTTTTTCTTTTGAAGGATAAGCACGCTGATAACGTTCGAGAGAAGCTTTCCAACCCAGGGTTACTCCGTCCTTTCCTAAAAACCGAAGGGAATCACTTTCCCAATATCCGTTCATGAAGCCAACCAAGTCTCCTGTATTCCAAGCACTCTGCTGGGAATGCATGGTGGACTTTATTTCATGTTGAATGGAAGAAAAAGTAGAACATGCTTCCAACAGGAAAGCAAAAATTACAAAGCCGAAGATTCGAATCTTATACATTGAAACGGAAGTGCATGATATCTCCGTCTTGCACCACATACTCCTTCCCTTCTACCGACATTTTACCGGCTTCTTTAACAGCTGCTTCAGATTTAAAGCTTAAGAAATCTGCCAACTTAATGACTTCCGCGCGAATAAATCCTTTTTCGAAATCGGTGTGAATAACACCTGCTGCTTGAGGTGCTGTATAACCTTCGTAAATGGTCCATGCACGAACTTCCTTCACTCCTGCTGTGAAGTAGGTTTTCAAATTCAAAAGACGATAAGCAGCTTTAATAAGCTTCGAAACACCTGGCTCTTCAAGTCCAATATCTTGAAGGAACATTTGACGTTCTTCGTATGTGTCTAAAGAAGCGATGTCTGCCTCAATAGCAGCACCGATAACCAATACCTCTGCGCTCTCGTCCTTCACTCCTTCTCGGACTTGCTCAACGTAAGCGTTTCCGCTTGCCACTGAACCTTCGTCAACGTTGCACAAATACAAAACAGGTTTTGCCGTCAACAACTGCAATTCACGAAGAAGAACAATTTGTTCTTCATTCTCAGGAAGCTCGGTACGAGCGCTCTTTCCTTGTTCTAGAGCAGCTTTCAATCGCTCTAAGTAATCAAACTGTTTCTTCGCTGTTGAATCTCCAGCCTTTGCAGCACGTTGAACCTTTGCTATGCGCGCCTCAACCGCTTCCAAATCTTTCAATTGCAATTCAATGTCTATAATTTCTTTGTCGCGAAGTGGATTCACAGATCCATCTACGTGAACCACATTCGGATCATCGAAACAACGCAACACGTGAATAATAGCATCTGTTTCGCGAATGTTCGCTAAGAATTTATTTCCAAGTCCTTCTCCTTTCGAAGCACCTTTCACCAATCCTGCAATGTCAACAATTTCAATGGTTGTAGGCACTATGCGCTCGGGAGTGATAAGCTCTGCAATATCTGTCATGCGTTCGTCTGGAACGGTAATCGTTCCTACGTTTGGCTCAATGGTACAAAAAGGGAAATTAGCTGCTTGAGCTTTCGCGTTCGACAAACAATTGAACAACGTTGATTTCCCCACATTCGGAAGACCCACAATACCGCACTTTAACGCCATGATTTTTGAATTAGGCTGCAAAGATAAAGGCAAGTGTTCACTTTTCCACAATCAACAAACACATACCTTTTCAACCTTAATTAAAAACTACTTTCGCAAAAAAATTCTTCAATGGTTTCTAATCAAGAACTTTCGCGAATAGCCTCTCAAGTGAGACGCGATATCGTGCGAATGGTCCACGCTGTGAACAGCGGACACCCGGGAGGAAGTTTAGGCTGCACCGATTTTCTGGTGAGTCTCTACTTCCGCCAAATGACAATTAATCCAACCAGCTGGAACATGAACGGACAAGGAGAAGATCTTTTCTTCTTAAGCAACGGACATATATCTCCCGTTTTCTACTCTGTTCTTGCACGTTCAGGATATTTCGACGTTGCTGAATTAGCAACCTTCAGAAAAATAAATACACGCCTTCAAGGTCACCCTACCACGCACGACGGCCTTCCTGGAGTGCGTATTGCAAGCGGTTCACTTGGTCAAGGCATGAGCGCAGCTGCAGGAGCGGCGCAAGCAAAAAAATTAAACAACGATCCTAAACTTGTTTTCACCCTTCACGGAGATGGTGAATTGCAAGAAGGCCAAATTTGGGAAGCGGCCATGTATTGCGCGCATCACAAAATTGACAATATCATAAGTACTGTTGATGTAAACGGACAACAAATCGATGGACCTACAGAGGTCGTTATGTCTTTGGGAAATCTGCGCGCGAAATTCGAAGCCTTCGGTTGGAAGGTTTTGGAAACAAACGGGCACGACTTAGAACAACTCAACGCAACCCTAGAGGAAGCGAAAAGTCTAACCGGAAACGGATTTCCAATTATGATTCTCATGACCACAAGCATGGGTAAAGGTGTCGACTTCATGGAAGGCACGCACAAGTGGCATGGCGTTGCTCCGAACGATGAGCAGTTGGCAAATGCATTGGGACAGTTAGAAGAAACTTTAGGCGACTATTAATTTAAGAAACATGTTAGAATTCGATTTATCACCCGCGAACGATACACGCTCTGGCTTTGGTGCTGGACTTCATGAATTAGGTCAGAAAAATCCTAAGGTTGTGGCATTGTGCGCCGACTTAATTGGCTCTTTGAAAATGGACGCATTCAAGAAAGATTTTCCTGAGCGCTTTTTTCAAGTTGGAATTGCAGAAGCAAACATGATGGGCGTTGCAGCTGGAATGACCATTGGCGGATACATTCCGTTTACGGGAACATTCGCGAACTTTTCTACCGGACGAGTTTACGATCAGATTAGACAGAGCATTGCTTATAGCGATAAGAACGTTAAGATTTGTGCATCGCACGCTGGACTTACCTTGGGTGAAGACGGTGCAACGCATCAAATTTTAGAAGATCTTGGAATGATGAGCATGCTTCCGGGCATGACTGTTATTAATCCTTGTGATTACAATCAGACTAAAGCAGCTACTCTCGCTATTGCGGATCATCATGGTCCTGTTTATTTGCGCTTCGGAAGACCGAAAGTGACGAACTTCACTGCAGTTGATCAGAATTTCGAAATTGGAAAAGCGTGGCACATTCACGAAGGAAACGACGTGACCATTATTGCAACCGGACACCTTGTTTGGGAAGCTGTTGAAGCTGCTCGCGAATTGGAAGCTGAAGGAATTTCAGTTGATCTAATAAACATTCATACCATTAAGCCCTTAGATACAGAGGCCATTGTTAGAAGCGCAATGAAAACCGGAAAGGTTATCACATGCGAAGAGCACATGATCAATGGTGGTTTAGGAAGCTTGGTGGCGCAAGTCTTAGCGAAAGAAGCTCCTTCAGTAATGGAATTCATTGGCGTGAACGACAGCTTCGGTGAAAGCGGAACGCCTGATCAGTTAATGGAGAAGTACGGATTGAAGTCGAAGAATATTATCGCAGCTGCGAAGCGGTTGATGGAAAACTAGGAACTTCGTAATTGGAAAATCGAAGATTTTATTCCTACTTCGTAATTGGAACTTCGTTATTCCTATTGCATAATTGGAACTACGTTGTTGGAAATTCTTTTCGAAATTTGTCAAAATGAAAAAGATAATTTCTACATTAATTCTACTGGTAGTCGCGTTTGGAATATTCGCGCAAACGAAAATATACAGAGGGGATTCAACCAGTTCTTTTGATTGTTTATATACTTACAAAGAGGATAAAGTCTACAAGGGAAATTCAACAAGTTATTTCGATTGTGTGCTTACCATTTCTGGAAATAAAATTTACAGAGGAAATTCAACCAGTTATTTCGATTGCCTTTATATAATTAAAGAAAACAAGATATATTCTGGAAATTCTACTTCGTATTTCGATTGCCTTTATACACTTGAATGTGGCAAAGTTTACAAAGGGAATTCAACAAGTTATTTCGATTGCCTCACAACCATTGACAAATCAAAGGTCTATCGCGGGAATTCAACAAACTATTTTGATTGTGTGCTAACTGTTGACGGTCTAATACCCGAAGCACTTCTTGCTATTCTTTTCGGACCATTTTAGTCACACGTAATTATTTTTAACCTGTTTGACTTAAATGAGTTAATTTTAATAAACTTTTCAAAGAATCGTTTTATTAATAATTCAAACATATGCGCAATCTATTTCTCGCCTTAAGTATTTTAACCTCACTAAATGTTTTTTCTCAAAACATTCAAACGATATACGCGCGTGGTGGAGATGGCCGAAACGTCAATTGGCCTGCAATTAAAATTGAAGAAGAAAAAGACAAAGATGGCCCTGGATTCTTTTACATGGGATGCAGTCAAGGCTGCACACCATTAAGGGCGTCATCTACACTTCCTGGTCAAGGTGCTAAGTCATATTCCGTATCTCATTTAAACGACCAAAACCCCATGACAGCGTGGGTTGAGGGGAAAAGTGATTATGGCATTGGTGAATACTTCGAAATAAACGCTGTTGATCTGAACACCATTTACAATGGCTACCAATCATCGCCAACCAATTGGCTGAATAATTCGCGAGTTAAAAAATTCAAAGTTTATAAAAACAATCAGCCCATCTGTTATTTAGTTCTTACCGACGAAATGGGAAATCAGCGTTTCGACTTACCCGTTAACAAAGACTACGATTGGGATCATCTCAGCACTTTTCGATTTGAAATCATGGAGGTTTATCCAGGCAACAAATGGCCTGATGTCGCCATTTCAGAGATGGACTTAGCATTGTGTTGCTTTTCAACTAACACAACCATCTATTCAAATAACGGTCAGATTGGTTACAATGAACTTGGAACTCATGCGCAAATCACAACCATTGATTTAAACACCAACGAAACGCAGGAAGCCGAGATTGTAAAACTCAACTCACAAATTCACACCAAACTCTATCAAATCAGCACAGCAACCAAGTCTATTGACATTACCGTCAACCATCCTATTTATGTCAAAAATTATGGATTCGTTTCAATTGCGCGATTGCAAACCATCTTCAAAACAGATAATTTCACAGATTTAATAAATCATGTTGAAGTTCTAACTTACAATTCTGATACGAAAACTACCGAATACGAAACTCTTACTGGCATCGCTGAAAAAGAAGGGCGATTTGAAACATTTACCATTTCTGAAGTTTCATCCGTGGGCGCCTATATCGCCAATGGGTTTATTACTGCTGTTTATAAGTAGTCGCTCTCTTCATTGCAAGAATTCATTTCTCTCTCTTTCTCCTTGCGAATTATTTTGAATACACAATATTCAAAATATTTGCTTGTTGTTAAATTGAATCCCTAAATAATTAATGATGAATTGAATCTCTACATCTTCAACTGTTTCTAACCCTTAAAACTGAAGATTATGAGAACATTCACCCTTGCATTTATTTGCCTGATCTACTCAGGGACAACATTCTCAATTAATCAAAATCCGAAAACTTGGGAACACGGGTATTTATTTGAAAAGAAAAACTACAACGGGACAACCTATGTATATATCGATCCGAATGGTAAATTCATTTGGGTAGATGATTCTCCTTCTAAGGAAGTTAAGACCATTGACGGAGTTTGGAAACGCAATCCAATAAATAAAAGCTTAAGCTTTTATTCGGAAGATATAGAAGATGCTCGCTATTTAGGGAATTCGCTAACCGTTATTGAAAATGGCTTATTCAAACAAGACCAAAAGATTCCTGTTTTCAAGCTGGCAACTGAAAATATAACCGCGTTGATGTTACCTCAGATAATAGAGCAAATTAACACTCCTTCTGAATTCAGAGAACTTTTTTCGATTTACGAAATAAATAATCGTCAAAAGAAATATTCATGGGAAATCCCCACCACCATGGAAAACGATTTGACAATGGTTTTGGAGGAAATTAAAAACAACAACAGAACAGCTCAAAATTGGTCGAATAAGGAATATGCCAAAAGTAAAGAAACCCGACAAGAATGGAGCAAGATCTACCCAAAGGCCTGGGAATTTGCTACAAAGACTTTCAGCGCAATTCAAACAGACTCGGCGAAGCT
>JBIKVX010000091.1:0-7329 GCA_044356625.1 Flavobacteriales bacterium
AATTGAATTCGTTATTTGCAATTAACTGAATGCTGAAGGTGCCTTCGATATCGTAAAAATGCTTTGGACTTACTTCATTGCTTACGAATCCGTCACCGAATGACCATTCGAAAATTGAAGCGTTGTCACTTGCGTTTTGACACAAAACAGGTTGATCTGGAATAACTACTTGATGCGGATTCACGGTGAAAGAAGCAACTGCGTTGGCGTGCACAATGAATAGATTCGAGAGTTCCAGGGTATCATTCGTTCCATCGAAGCCGTGAACCACCAGGGTTGCTCCGAAGACACCGGCTTGGTAAAACGTATAAACAGGATTGTCAGAAGTGGTGTATCCGCCGTCACTGAAGAACCACTCATAGCTATCGGCATATTGCGAAAGATTGCTCAGCGTTACAGTCAAAGGAACACAACCTTCGCCATTTCCTTCAAACAAAGCAACAGGAGCCGGAGGAATAATGGTAATGCTCTGCGCGGTGGTATCTGTGCACAGCCCTTCATTCACAATCAATTCAATGTTGTACGTTCCCCAATTTGGAAATACATGATTTCCCGGATTTGGAACATAATACTCTGAGCCGTCTTCCAACGTCCAATGATAACCGAGGTTCCAACCTATCGCATTCTCTTGCAAGTTCACCACGTTATTCGGCCATGTTTGAACCAAGGGTGTTGCTGTGAATGCCGCGATTGGATAAGGGTGCACAACGACCCATAAATCAGTTGTCACTTCACAACCATAAATATTCGTCGCTGTTAAACTAACCACAAAAGTGGTGTCAACTGGATACGGATTGTAAAACGTTCCTTGCTCATTAAAGCTCGTGCTGGTGTCTCCGTTTCCTAAATTCCAGAAATAGGTAGTTGCACCTGTACTTTGATTATCGAAGACAACCTCAACAGGATTACATCCTGAAACAATCACATCAGCATCGGCAACCACTTGTGGAAGAACAGTCACTTGATCGGTCCAAACGTCGGTGCATCCATTCGGTGCTTCAACGGTAAGCGTAATCTGATAAGTTTGAGACTGGTCCGACAAATTGAAATACGTATGCGTGTGCTGCGCTGCAGAAGTAGTCGAATTCAATGCATCGCCATATTCCCATGAATATGCATTGGCTCCTTGTGATGCGTTCGTTAAATCTACATTCAACGGATAGCAGCCATATACAGTATCGATAGATGCAATTGCATTCGGAGAATACAACACAGTCAGCGGATTTGTAACGGTGTCTGTGCATCCGAAAATACTCGAAGAAACCAACGACACCGTATAATTCAAATCTTGAAGTCCATTGTTGGAATAAAGGTGATACGGGTTGAACGCATTCGAATAAAACCCGTCACCGAACGTCCATTCGGCTGAAGTACCAACAGTAGATGTATTGTTGAATTGCGCCTGAACACTAGCACAAGCAGCGCCTGTCCATGAGAAACTCGCTGTAACAGAAGGATAAACGGTGATCTGAACGGTATCGATGCTTGAACAGGTGCTCACTTGATTCGCGAGCAAAACCGCTGAATAGGTAACGGGCTGTGCGGTATTGTTTACATACAAGAAATCATGTGCAGCCGAAGCAGTCGTGCTTGTCTGTCCGTTTCCATAATTCCAATTGTAACTCAATGCTAACTGTGAGTTGTTCTCAAAAGTTACATTCAAAGGAGAACAACCTGAATATTGTTGGGTTGAAATGTTAGCCACCGCCTGAGGATTAACAGTTACTTGGAATGAAATGCTATCCGCACATCCGAAACTATTTTCAGAATAGCAAGTAACTGTGTATTGAACAGGATTAAGCGTATTGTTCACATAAACATGCGTTGGCGAAGTGTTGATGGAAGTTGTTCCATCTCCGAAATTCCAGATATAAGAAGAACCTCCTGGCATGTATGGCGTTTGCAGCGTGAAGGGCGAACAACCCACAACAACCGGCATTGACCATTGTAAATCGAGTGACGGACTCACTTGAACTGCAACGCTTGCGCTGTCTGAACATCCTTGAGCAGACGTCACTGTTAACTCTGTTTCAAACGTATTCAGCACACCATTAATGTTGTTGAACACATTCGAAGCATTGATAGTATTCGTAGTATTTCCGTCGCCGAAATTCCATTCAAACTGATTTCCATTTAAGGATGTGTTTTGAAAATTCACTTCAAGCGGAGCGCAGCCGGCGATATCTGAATAAGTAAATGCTGCATTTACTTCCGGATAAACATGAACAAAATAAGTCTCAGCATCTGTGCAACCGTAGATGGAAGTTCCTACCAAGTGTACGGTGTAATCCGCTGTAACTCCTGAAAGATTCTCATACGTGTAAGAAGGTGTTGCAGCACTCGATACATCGCCGTTCCCAAAACTCCAAGCGTAATTTGAAACACCCGGAAATAACGGCGCTTCAAACGTGAAAGGCGAACATCCTGAAACAATAGGATTAAACAACGGGAAAATCAATGGCGGATAAATCAAGACGTCGTTGCTAACGGTATCTGCACATCCGCCAATGGAAGAAGCGATCAAACTTACATTCCATGTATTCGGAACCCCCGTGGCGTTGGTATACAAATGCGATCCATTCAACCCCGTTGAACTACTACCATCGCCATAATTCCAAACATACGTCGTCGCATTTGTAGAAGTATTCGCAAACCCAATCGTTATTGGCGCACACCCGTCATCATCGGTTTGCGAAAAAGAAGCTTGCGGTTGCGGATAAATCGTTACCGGAAACGAGGTGCTGTCGAAGCAACCGAATGCCGATTCACCGATCAGAGATACCGTAAAATTCTGAGTCGCATTCGTCAGGTTATTGTACGTATGCACTGGTGAAATAAGTGATGAAGTAAATCCATCACCGAAGTTCCATAAAAACCCCTGAATACCTCCAATGGCAGGCATTTGAGCACTAAACGGAGAACATCCTTCCAACGAGGTAAATGGAAGTTGAATATCCAAAATTGGATATATCGGAAGCCCCAATGACGCAGTATCCAAACATCCTCCACTCGAATAAGCCACCAACGTCACATCGTACCACCACAAGAATCCACTGTTGTTGTTGTAGGCATGATTCGGATCTTCCACAATCGATGTTGTTCCGTCTCCAAAATTCCATGCATAAGAAGAGGCGCCTAAAGACAAATTGTTAAACGCAACAGGAGCAGTTGAACAACCCAATTCATTGTTTGCAATTTCGAAATTCGCAACAGCACCGCCCAAGACTGTGACTACACTGCTTTGCGTATTCGTACATCCAAATTCATTAATCGCTGTAAGCACAACGTTGTACGGCAAATTGAAAATGGTGTTATTTCCAAAAACATGCGTCTCATTTGTACTGGTTGAAAGTGGACCGTCATTAAAATTCCAAGAAAATGAAGTGGCACCCTGGGAAGTGTTGGTAAACGCGACTTCCAAAGGCTGACATCCCGAAACAATATCTTGTGTAAACGAAGCGATTGGATTCGGATGAACCGTTATGTTCCCTTGTGAACTCGCAGAACAATAAGGCGTACTAATGTTTAACGTAATTGAAAAAGTTCCTTCAGCCGTGTATACATGTGTTGGAGTTAATTGGCTCGATGTTCCACCATCGCCAAAGGTCCATTGAGCACTCGTTATCGGATTGCCCGGAGCCGTAACCGATGTATTCGTGAAGATGGCGTTTGCACCAACACAAGGGCTTGTTACTGTAAAAGAAGGGACAGGAGTTGCGTAAACATGCAAGACTTCCGTGTCTGTTCTTGTACAACCATTTGCACTTGTCACCAACACTGAAACGTTGTAGTTCCCTGGAGTTGTAATGGTCAATGTATCTGGAGTTTGTCCGGAGTAAGTTCCGAAAACCCCCAAATTCCACTCAAATAAAATTCCTGAATTAGACACTACATTGAGCGCAGTTGTCAGCGTATCGCACGCTTGCGCGGGTGATGCTGTGATACTCGCCGTAGGACTCGGAAGAACGGTTACCACTACTGTTGCGGTGTCGGCACAAGCACTACCCCAACCGTTATTGAATACGCGATTACTAATTACAAAAGTTCCAGCAGTATTAAAAGTGAAATTCACATTTCCACTTCCTAAATTCTGCCAGTTGTTGTTGTTTCCGAAGTTCCATTGATAAGACTGATTCGCTGCGGTTGAACCTTGATAAAACGTGACTTGTCCACCTGAACAGATGGTATCCGTAGATGCAGAAATACTCGCAACAGGCGGAGGAACAATGTGCACCGTAATGGATTGTTGAGCCACTCCACAGAAGCTACTATCTGAAATCGTAACAGTATAATCTCCTACACCTGGAAAAGCAATCGTTTGCGGAAGGCTTGGTGGCCAAGGCATCCAGGCCGTTATCGAATCCACTCCTTGTCCCCAGTAGTCGCCAAAATTCCAACGCTCTTGACGTTGAAAGGTATTTCCTTGATTCAAACAATTTCGAATCGTTGTATTGCTGAAGGTGAATGCCGTATCAGGATAACACTTCGTAATTGCAGAAGCCCCGATCTGGGCTTGGTCAAGGGTCCACACATTCACAGGATTGAACGTGGCAACGGAGGGATTTCCTTGAAGAATATTACAATAGTTGGAAGCCGTTAACGAGACCGTTGTTTCACAATTAATAGCGCTTGAACTGTTGTACAAATGACTTACCACTTGGTTAAAGTTGGAAGCTCCAAACTGAATAAGCGGAGAACCATCGCCAAAATTCCAAGTGAACTGTGTGGTTTCAGAAACGTTTGTTGAAGAGTTTACAAATTCAACTGAAGCCGGCGCGCACACCTGTGTGGTAGCATTTCCAGGAATTTGAATAGAGGCATTCGTAGGCTGTTCCATAACAACAACTCCAGTAATCGAACAACCAGTTCCTCCTTCACTAACACTCACAACGAACGTATCTACCGCAGCTAGATAAGTGTGCTGAAGAACGGTTGGACTTGTCCATGTCACGCCTGTTGTTACAGGCGAACCATCTCCCCAATCTATGGTGTAATTGTCCCAAGTTCCCGATGGTTGTAAGTTGAGAGAAAAATTTCCACCTGAACAACCAAACCAATAAGGCGTTGTTACAACGTTACCCTCATAATCGTAAACACTCGGACACTGCGCGCTAACATTGTATAGCGCGGCATGAAATAACATAACGAGTAACGCTCTTCTCATGAGTGTATCCTACGAAAGGAATTAAAAAAGGTTCACATAAAGAGAGAAGTTTTTTCAAAAGGAAATAGACAATCCTCGCGAAGTTTTCGACAATTAACCTTCGGTAAGTTTCAGACTTTGTGCCATCTCCGCTACTGCAGGACAAATAAGGGTGTTCCGAAAAGTAAGAGACATGATTTGGGTCATGTTTTTACGATCGGTATGCGGGTATTCACGGCAAGCCTTCGGCCTAACTTCATAGATATTGCAACTGTTGTCTTCCAAATTCAAAAACGAACACGGACTTGAATTCAGCACCCAATCGCGCATCTCATCCATATGCAAATACTTGTCTGTAAACTCTGCAACGCGCATTCCCACGTGCTTTGCTATGCGTTCAATATCTACATCGCGAAAAATTGGACTCGTGGTTCTGCAACAATTCCCGCAGGTTAAACAGTCGGTCTTTGCAAAAACCTGCTTGTGCAGCGCATGAAAAACATCATCTATTTTTTTCTTCTTGGCTAAACGATTAAAGAGTTTCTTATTCTCTTTCACATTCCTTTGCGCTTCCTCTAAAAATCGTATTTGCTTGTCATTCATGTGGATCAGAAAATGCAGGGTTTTGTAAAAAAGAGGTGTCGGTTAAACATTTCAAAAACGAAATCAAATCCGACTTCGACTGTGCGCTCAATTGCAATCCGCCTGTAGTAAATTTCATAAACGGATCTATCGTTGCACTCGGTGTTCCTCCGCTGTTGTAGTGATCTATCACTTGCTCCAACGTTGTGAATCTTCCGTCGTGCATGTATGGTCCAGACAATTCAACATTGCGCAAGGTAGGTGTTTTGAATTTACCGTTATCGTATACACTTCCCGTCACTGCACCTCTCCCCAAATCGCTGAAGGTTGCATCCAACCCGTTGTTGTGAAACAAATAATCGCTCATTTGCATACTCCCAAATCCGTGACAGTGGAAACAATCCGCACCAAAGCTGCCGCCAGGAACATCATCTGGGCTGCCACCTTCGGTTAAGAAAAGATTGAACCCGTTTTGCTCTGCTAACGTAAACTGGTATTGACCAATCCGTTGTTTATCGAATTTTGAATTCGAAGAAATCATCGTTCTCAAGAAAGAAGCAATGGCCTTCACTATTTTTTCCTTCGTGACTTCATTTGATCCATAAGCCTTGAAGAACAGCGCGTCATACATGGGATCTGCATCTATTTGTTCAACGGCATGGCCCCAATCTTCAGCCATTTCAATGGGATTTTCAACAGGCTCATAAATTTGATCTTCAAGCGTAACAGCTCTTCCATCCCAAAAATAAGTTGGTGACCAACCCAAGTTTACGAGTGGCATGGCCTGACGTGTACCGACTTCACCATTGATACCAATGGAATACTGACGCGGATCTGAAAATCCATTTTCGGGCAAATGGCAAGTCCCGCATGACATCGCGTCATCGCCACTTAGTTTTTTTTCCCAAAATAAATAACGCCCTAAATTCACTCCTTCCACCGTTAACGGATTATCTGCGGGAATATCCATAGGGGGGAAAAACGGAGGAATAACCAGATTGTATGGAGTGGCCATGGGACCTTCGGGCGCCTCGTGCGTGCAGGTCCACAACAGACTTGCTAATGCAATGAGAAATAAGAAAGTGAAACGCCGTGCGGTCATACTTCAAAAATACGCGAGAAAGAACAAACAAATTTATTTCATTCGCTAATCTTCCTCAGCCGATAAAAGTTTTTCATTCTGAGCGAAATTCCAGTCGGTCAACGTCTTCAAAAAAGCCACCAAAGCCACCTCTTCTTCCTTCAATAAATATAGAGGCTTTACGCGTGAATCCTTCGTCGTACGAGTTCCTCCTCCGTTGTTGTAAAACGAAACCACTTCTTCCAACGAACTCATAGAACCATTGTGCATGTAAGGCGCTGTCAATTCTATGTTACGCAAAGTGGGAGTCTTGAATTTACCTCGGTCAGATGCAGAATAAGTTCTTCGCTCCAACCCGATGTCGGAATCTTCAAAGCCCAAACTATAAAACTGATAGTCGGTAAAAAACGGCAGCGCATGACAACTGCTGCATTGGGTTCGTTCAGAAAAAAACAATTCCATTCCTTGTTTTTCCAAAACCGAATAATCAATCGACTTTAGAAAATAATGTCGATCAAATTTT
>JBIKVX010000092.1:0-7299 GCA_044356625.1 Flavobacteriales bacterium
GCAATCACGATGCTGATATTCACTTCCTGAAAAATCTTCGAGCATACAACAAACTCGCTCCGTTCGAAAAAGCTGAATTTTTTAAAGACGGAAAGTTCATGTCTGAATTCCCTTCTGTGAAAAACATGGAAGACCGATTCCTAGAATTGGTCATTAAAAAAGGGATGATATAATCATCCCTTTAATTAGGGCGAATAATCATTCGCCCCTTTCTTTTTCCATATGGGTGAATAATTATTCACCCCTACCGTTTACTTCGCCATTTCCTTTTGAAGAACTTCCTTGAATTTCAATTCTTCTTCATAAGCCATCTCCTCATCTACTAAGATTCTTCCGCTATGCTCATCTGTGATGATACGTTTACGCAAACGAACGTCCATTTGAACTTGAGCAGGAATTTGAATGAATGAACCAGCTGAGGCATCGCGCTCAATTGGAACTACAGCTAATCCGTTTTGTGCAGATTTACGCATACGAACATAACGCTCTAACAAATGAAGGTCAATGTGCTTCTTCGCATCATCGCTACGCTTAGAAAGAAAGTCTTCTTCTTTCTGAGTTTCACTCATTAATTCAGTTAACTCAGTTTCCTTTAGATTTAAATCGTTTGTGCGCTCAGCTAACTTTGTTGAAGCGTTATCAATTTCAGCTTGCTTTGTCAATTTCAATGAATCGGCAGTGCGAATGTGCTTCGATTGCAATTCAATTTCTAATTCTTGGAATTCAATTTCCTTATTCAATGAATCGAACTCGCGATTGTTTTTCACTTTGTTCAATTGATCCTTGTACTTCACAATTAACGCTTCGGCCTCCTTAATGGAAGACTTACAAGTTACTATACTCTCTTCTGCACCTTTAAATTCACCATTTAAACGAGCCAAACGAGCCTCCAATCCTGATACCTCATCTTTCAAATCCTCTACCTCATATGGTAATTCACCACGTGTTGAGCGAATTTTATCAATGCGAGAGTCAATGAGTTGAAGGGCAAATAAATGTCTCAATTTAGATTCAACAGAGATGCCTTTTTTAGCATCTTCGCTGTTCGACTTGTTCATTTGATTAATTGAAATCATAGTTTCTGTATCGTTTGTTTGGTTTTTCTCGTGTTTTTCTGGTTTCGCAATAGGAACGAAAATGGCTTGCTTAGGATCCATCTCAGCCGCTACGTGAATTGGGTTTGCCACACGTTTTTCAACAAGGGCAGGGGCTATCCCAATTAAGAATGTTCTTGGTTTTCCATCTATAGGACCTTCAGCTATAACTTCTTTGCGAACTTTTGCCTCTCGCTTGGGTTTGGCAATGGTTAACGCCTCGGCAAGAATGGCTTCATCTTCCGGAGCTAGAACTACTGGAACTTCAGCGATGTCTTCAGCTTTTGCCGCTTTACCTTTTTTTACAGGTTTTGCAGGTGCAACAGGTGCAGCTTTCTTCGATGCTGTTGGCTTTGCAACCGGTGCAGACTTCTTAGATGGAGTTGGTTTTGCAACAGGCGCAGCTTTCTTCGTTGGAGTAGGCTTTGTAACAGGTGCTACCTTTTTCACCGGGGCTAAAGCCTTCTTGGACTCTACCTTTTTAACAGGAGCCGCTTTCTTTGTTACTACTTTAGATTTCGAAGCCGGTGTTTGTTTCTTCGCAGAAACAACCGCTTTTTTCACTTCGATTTTTTTCGCAGGAGCAGCTTTTTTAATTACTGATTTAACTGCCTTCTTCACTTCTTGCACTTTCTTCTTTATCACTACTTTCACAACTTTTTTTGAACTTTTCACTTCCTTCTTCACTGCTTTCGCAACTGGCTTTACGACCTTCTTTGTAACCTGTTTAACAACCTTCTTCGCAATAGGCTTGACTACTTTTTTAGCAACAGGTTTAACAACCTTCTTCGCAATAGGCTTGACTACTTTTTTAGCAACAGGTTTAACAACCTTTTTAGCTAGAGGCTTGACTACTTTTTTTGCGATAGGTTTTATAACTTTCTTCGCAACAGGTTTAGCAGCCGGTTTTACAGCTTTCTTTTCAACTTTTTTCGCAACAGGTTTCTTTACCGCTTTCTCCTTTCCCTTCGACACAACTGTTTTGACTGCTTTCTTAGCAGCAACCTTAGGCTTAGCAGGTGCCTTCGCTGTTGGTTTTATTGCTTTTTTTGCCATAATGTCAGTAATAGAGTACAGGGTTCGTTAGTACACCCGTTTTGTGGACCGCGAATGTACGAAATTTTTCAGTGATTTTAGCATGAATCAACTCAATTGTAAACTGCTCACTTTCAAAATGTCCAATATCAATAAATGACAGCTCGTTTTCAGCATCGAAGAACTCATGGTATTTCACATCAGATGTAACAAACACATCGGCTCCTTGCGATTTCGCGGCACCTAAAAGGAACTGCCCACTTCCACCACAAACCGCAATTTTTTGAATCACTGATTTGTTCGTCTGAGTGTACTTAATACTGTGATTATTAAATTCTTTTTTCAAAATACTTAAACAATCCATTAAACTTATCGGATTTTCCAATTCACCTATGGCACCGCTTCCATATTGATTCAAATTGTTCTGTAACGTCTGCCAATTCTGAGCAATTTCTTCATGTGGAAGTGAATTAAATCGGCTGAGCGGAACAAGCGGACGAACATTCTTCAGTCCTAGTCGTTTGGCAATTTCACCATTCACACCTTCCAGGGTATTGTCGAGGTTTGTATGAATCGCATACAACGCAATGTTGTTTTGAATGGCCTTGATAATTGTACGCTGGACATAGTCTTCACCAGTAAATCGTTTTAATCCGCTGAAAACAATCGGATGGTGCGAAACAATAAGGTTGCAATTTTTAGCAATAGCTTCTTCAACAACATCTTCCGTGCAATCGAGACTCACCAATACATTCGTGATTTCGTTTTGCTTATTTCCAACCAACAATCCTGAATTGTCGTAAGACTCTTGCAAAATAGGGGGAGCCCACTGCTCTAAATAGGAAATGACTTCTTCAATACGCATTTTTAATCTAACTTGCAGCCAAGTTACACCGATGCGTTTATTCAGAGCAACTCTTTGGCCTTTTTCTTTTCTATTAGGAAGCATTCTGTACTTCCGTCATTTTTTATTTTCTGTTGGAATTTTAAGTTCGAAAAAAGCAAACATTACTTCTATTGTAATTGGAAATTTGAAAATAGGGGGAACAGGAAAAACGCCTTTCGCCATTTGGTTGATTGAAAAATTAGACGCTTCAAAAACGGGTTTTATTTCTCGCGGATACGGAAGACAAACAAAAGGTTTTCAGATTATTTCTTCATCATCTGAAGTAAACGATATTGGAGATGAGCCTTCGGTAGTTCGAAATCATTTCAAATCACTCATTGGAGCTGTTTCAGAAAATAGATTGAACGGGATTTACCAATTGAAACAAGCGTTTCCGCAGATTCAGCAAGTTGTTTTGGACGATGCCTTTCAACATAGAAAATTGAATCCCGATTTTTCAATACTTCTTACCGCCTACAATGATCTATACGTTCACGATGAATTGTTTCCAGTTGGCGGACTTCGAGATTTGAAAAAAAGAGCTTCTACTGCGAATGCGATTGTCGTTACGAAATGTCCAGATTCCTTGTCAGAAGAGGAACAACAAAATATTCGAGAACAGCTTCAATTATCCGCTCATCAAATCCTAGCATTCACAGGAATTGAATACGAAGAGCCGATTGCCGCTTTCGACCATATGAAGCCTTGGAACAAAAACTTTCGTTCGGTATGTTTTGCAGGTCTTGCCAATCCAAATCCATTTTTTATGGAAGGAAGAAATAGGAGCTTGGCAACCATTGAAATGGCCTTGAAAGATCATCACGAATACACCCCGCAAGATGTCGCTCGCATTCGGAAAGAATGGATTAACTTTGGACAGGAAAATACGGTTCTGCTAACCACTGAAAAAGATGTGGTGAAATGCAAGATCATCAAGGAGTTTGAAGACCTTCCTTTGTATTTTCTTCGAATGAAAATAAATTTTATAGCCGGTGAAACTGCATTGCTAAATGCGGTGAAAGAAGTAAAGAAATAAATGGAACAATCTGTATACGATCAATACGAATTAGTAGTTGGACTCGAAGTTCACATGCAATTGAAGACTGCATCTAAAGCTTACGCTTCCGATGCGAATCTGTTTGGAGCTTTACCAAACACTTTGGTTTCGCCCATTACACTAGGACATCCAGGCACTTTGCCTAAAGTAAATACGCAGTCAGTCGACTTCGCTATTAAGTTGGCGCTTGCTTCCGACATGCAAATCAACACCCCTGTATTTTTCGCGCGAAAGAATTATTTCTACGCCGATTTACCGAAGGGATATCAGATTACACAAGACAAAACTCCCATCTGCACCGGTGGTGAAATCATTATTCGTGAAGACGATGGCTCTGAAAAGCGCATTGGGATTACCCGCGCGCACTTGGAAGAAGACGCTGGAAAGAGCATGCACGACCAAGATCCATTCGATACATTAATCGATTTGAATCGCGCCGGTGTTCCTTTGATTGAAGTCGTTTCAGAGCCAGACATGCGCACTTCTCGCGAAGCGTATTTGTATCTGACTGAAGTTAGAAAGCTTGTTCGCTACCTGGATATTTGTGATGGTAACATGGAAGAAGGTTCGCTTCGTTGTGATGCGAATATTTCTGTTCGAAAGATAGGAGCGCCCGAATTCGGAACGCGTTGTGAAGTGAAGAACATGAATTCGATTCGAAACGTACAACGTGCCATTGAACACGAAATGAAGCGTCAAATCGATATCATCGAAGCAGGCGGAACGATTAATCAAGAAACCCGCAGCTTCAACGCTGCAGACGGAACCACTTCATTGCTCCGAAGCAAAGAAGACGCTCAAGATTACCGCTATTTCCCTGAGCCCGATCTTCCGCCAGTAGTTATTACAGATGATCATATTCAACGCATTCACGCTACTATGCCGCCGCTTCCAAAAGAGTTGTTGCACAAGTATTTGAAAGAGTTCAACCTTTCGGAATACGATGCGAATGTCTTGACGAGTGAAAAAGAAACAGCTCTGTATTACGAGCGAATCATTTCTAAAACCAAGAATTACAAAGCTGCTTGCAACTGGTTAATGGGTCCAGTAAAAGGATATTTGAAAGAGCAAGCTTTGGAAATAGAGCAGAGTCCGTTTACACCGGAACAACTCGCAAGTATCATTAACCTTGTCGATTCAGGAAAAGTGTCGAGCTCTACTGCTGCTGAAAAAATTCTTCCAGCTTTAGCGAATCATTCTTCAAAAATGGCCGAAGACGTTGCTGCAGAATTGAACTTGATTCAAGATGCAGACGACGACAGTATCAAGCAAATAGCCCAAGAGATTCTGGCTGCATGGCCCGATAAGGTTGCCGCATACAAAGCAGGAAACAAAGGCATGTTAGGATTATTCATGGGTGAACTCATGAAGAAGAGTGGGGGAAAGGCCAATCCGAAAACAGCGTCTGGACTCATTCAACAATTACTAGATCAATGAGAAAATTACTTTATTTCATAAGTGCAGCAATCGTTTTCGCTTCTTGCGGAAACTCAAATTCCATTTCCGGAGTCATAACTGGCGCGGAAGGAAAAACGATTTATTTGGAATCCCTTTCGGATAGCAGAGTCATTCCCATAGATAGCACCGTTGTGGGGTCTGACGGAAGTTTCAGTTTGAAATCGCATGATAATCTTCCATTGGACTTTTACCGCATCTATTTTAAGGAAGGAAATTTTCTTCAACTCATCACAGACAGCTCTGAAAATGTTGAAATAACTGCGGAATTTGCGAATCTGAGTAATGCGAAAGTGGAGGGTTCACCGCAAACTGTTGAGTATATGGATTTGGTGAAGAAGTGGGAACCCATGATGGAAAAGCTTGCGGAGGCGCAAGCACAAATAGACCGTCCTTCAACCGATCCGGCTTTGGACAGCACACAGTGGATTGCCAAGTGGGAAGCGCAATCTGCGGCAGCACAAAAAGAGGCCAATGCGTTTATTAAAGGTTGGCTTGAAAAACACTCAGCAAGTTTATTAGCGATTTCAATTGTTCAAAATCTTGATCCGCGTATCGATTTCATCTGGTATCAACGCGTTTTAACCGACTCGAAACCCACATGCGGAAAGCTCATTGCATATAAGACATTGGAGAAATTGGTTGGACAAATCAAGAACAGGGGTAATTCAGGCGCGGCATCCAATTCCAATATTGCAGTAGGAAAAATGGCTCCGGAAATAACACTTCCCAATTTGAGTGGTGAAACCAGAGCATTAAGCAGTCTTCGCGGAAAGGTTGTTCTTTTAGACTTTTGGGCATCTTGGTGCGGTCCATGCCGAAAGGAAAACCCAAATGTAGTTTCAGTTTATAATAGATATGCTTCAAAAGGATTTGATGTATTTTCTGTTTCTTTAGACGAAAACAAATCGGCTTGGGAAACCGCTATTAAAAAAGACGGATTGGTTTGGAACAATCATGTTTCAGATTTAGGCCGATGGAAATCGACTGTTGTTCCGATTTATGAAATTGAGAGTATTCCTTTTCCGGTGTTAATTGACAAAGAAGGAAAAATAGTAGCCATGGGCGAATCGCTTCGAGGCGATGGTTTGGAAAATGAACTTAAAAAATTAGGACTCTAACAGTAACAATAATGATATATAATCGTCTCAGTAATAAATTCAACATGAAAAAAATCACCTTAGCTCTTGTTGCATTGGGAATGAATGTGGCCTCCATGGCTCAAACCAAATCATACTTCCAACAAGATGTAAAATTCAAAATAGATGTAAAGCTAGACGATGAGCGCAACATGCTATACGGAAACGAAGAGTTGGTCTATACCAACAACAGTCCGGATGCATTGAACGAAATATACATGCACATCTGGCCGAACGCATACAAAAACAGAAAGACTGCGCTCGCAAAGCAATTAGCACGCACTCGGAACTTTGTTTTGTTCACGACATTGGCAGAGAATAAAGGTTACATTGATTCTCTAGATTTCAAAGTAAACGGAGTGAAAGCTTCTTGGGAATACGATGGAGAGAATATCGATATCTGTAAATTGAAATTGGCTTCACCACTTCAACCTGGGCAGAGCATTACCATCACAACTCCTTTCCGTGTAAAGATTCCAAGTGGAAGTATTTCACGTTTGGGGCACATTGGACAGAGCTTTCAGATAACACAATGGTATCCAAAGCCAGCGGTTTATGATCGAAACGGATGGCATCAAATGCCCTACTTGACTCAAGGAGAATTTTACAGTGAATTCGGTTCATACGATGTAA
>JBIKVX010000093.1:0-7279 GCA_044356625.1 Flavobacteriales bacterium
TCCAGATAATTTCGCCTTGTTATTTAATGTTGACTTAGCTGCAGGATCTGTTTTTTATGTCAACGATAATGAATTGGCTAATCCTTCATCTGCTAGTTTTACTGATTTAGGAGAATTAGAAGCGTCATTTACTGTTAAAGCAGGACAAACAATTGCTGCTGGGACTGTCATTGTTCTACCGTGGGGTGCTGCTGCAGTATCAGCCACTCAATATGATTGGTCGAGCACAAGTGGCGCAGGTATGTCAAACAACAGCGAAGAACTATACATATACACTGCAAGTTCGATAACTGCCATAAGCCCAACACTATTTATCAGCTACACGAAAATAGGAACATCGACTAGTGCTGTTCCATCTTCTTTATCTTTGGGTACAACAGCAATTGCCCCTGTTGGCTCAGCGTTGAGATATGCTACATCTGGTGCGACATATTCAGGAACGAAAGAAACTTTATTGACTGCCATTGGAAATACATCTTCAAATTGGAATACAACAGGTGCGACTACTTTTGCAGCAACAGACTGGTCATTCTCTGTTTCTCCATCCCCAATCATCACTTCAACGGGTACATTATCCGCTGTGAGCACCACCTACGGAACGGCCTCAGCTTCCTCAACGAGTTTTAGTGTAAGCGCAAGCAGCCTCGCTGCAGACCTCACCTTGACTGCACCTAGTGGATTTGAAATTTCGAGCGGTTCGGGTTACAATACAAGCTTAACCATTTCACCAAACGCTTGTGGAGCCATTGCAGCCACGACCATTAATGTGCGCTTGGCTGCAACTACAGCTGTTGGTGCATATTCCGGAAATATTGTTTTAAGCAGCACCGGAGCTACAAGTGTTAATGTAGCAACCGTTTCTAGTTCGGTCTCAACAAAAGCACTTACCATCATTAACTTAATAGCATCCGATAAAATTTACGACGGATTAACAACAGTGGCTGTCAGCGGCACTCCTGCGTATAGCGGTTTGGTAAATAGTGAGTCATTTAGCGTCAGCGGAACTGTAAGTTGGGAATTTCCAAATGCAACAGTGGAAAATAATAAAACCCTAACAAGAACAGGTAATTACAATGCACCAAGCGCCAATTATACAGTGACTCAACCTTCGCTTACCGCAAGTATTACCACACGAACGTTGACAATAACAGCAAACGATGTCAACAAGGCCTTTGGTGCAACACTCACCGGAGCTTCTGGATCAACATCCTTCGCATCTAACGGATTGCAAAATGAAGAAACCATTGGTTCGGTAACTATTGCTTATGGAAACGGTTCCGGAGCGAGTGATGCAGTTGGAACATACACTGGCCAAGTAACACCATCAGCTGCACTTGGAGGAACCTTTACAGCTGCAAATTATTCTATTTCGTATGTCGCAGGAAATATCATTGTATCAAACGTTCCAACATTAAATCCAGTTACACTCATATCAGCTTTATCTACTACCTATGGAACAGCATCCACTGGGGTAAGCTTTGTAGCAAGTGGTTCTAATCTCAGCACAAACATTACGTTGACAGCGCAAAGTGGTTATCAAGTTTCAGATGATAATGCAAGTTTTGGATCTTCTGTGTCTGTTTCAAGTGGGACAACAGTATATGTGAGGTTTGAAACGACTCAATCAGTCGGAACATATAATAATGCCACGGCGGTTGTTCTTTCCGGTGCCGGAGCTACTGATGTGAATATTTCAACTTCTTCATCTGGAAATAGTGTTTCTGCAAAAGCATTGACTATTTCTGGAATTTCAATTTTGAACAAAATATACGACGGAAATACAACAGCCGCAATTACAGGCACCGCAGCCTACTCTGGCTTGGTCAACGGGCAATCATTCTCCGTAACTGGAACACCTGATGCAGTATTCATTAATAAAAATGTTGGAAATAACAAATCGATCACGGTAACTGGATATTTAGCACCAAGCTTGAACTATTCAATCTCACAACCAAGCAACCTTCTGGCGAACATAACAACTGCAACTTTATCCGTTACAAATGCCGCCGTTACAACAAAAGCATACGATGGAACCATTGCAGCAACGATCACAGGAACACTTGATGGTGTTATTTCGCCTGATGTAGTCACTTTGGTGGGAATAGGAACGTTTTCATCAGCCAATGTTGGAACAGGAATTAGCGTAACTTCAACTTCTACCTTAGGCGATGCTGATGAGGCAAATTACACATTGACACAACCTACAGGATTGACTGGGGACATTACCCTGAAATCATTGACGATTACTGCTAACGATGTATCGAAAGAGATGGGAGTGTTGATTACAGGAGGCGCTGGTTCAACGGCATTTACCTCAAGCGGACTTGCATACAATGAAACCATTGGTTCAGTAACCATCACCTATGGAGCTGCAGCAGGAACTACAGGGGAGGGTGCTACACCTGGAACCTATGTCAATCAAGTAACTCCATCTCTTGCAACGGGTGGTACGTTTAATACATCCAATTATTCAATCACATATAGTTCAGGAAGCATTACGGTCTCTGGATTTACACCCGGAAATATTGTTGTGAATAGGATTGGAAACGGATCTACCGCGTTAAGTGGTGCAGCTTCTGCCATTAATGTTGTTGAATTAAATACGTCAGGTACAACTCAACAAACGATAAGCACATTATTTACTGGTTCAAACTTACTTACTGAAACAGGCTCTGGCACTTCAAATGGATATTTAAATTCATACAACACACTGCTTGGAGTGTCTGGTTACAATTCTGCTTTGAACACAGGAAGTGTTACCTCATCAAATACGAAAGCGACCAATATACTTGGAACAGGAGCAACAATTAGTTTAAGAACATTATTTCCAACAGGAGGTCCTAGCGCTACACCGCCATCACCATATTCTGGAAATAACTTCCGAAGTGTCTTGCCTATTTCCAGCACAACCTTTTATGCTTCGGGCACAAGCTCAGGAACTCCAAACACGGGAGGTGTGTATTATTACAATGGTTCTGCTTTTACGCAAATATCTACAACGGTTACAAATACAAGAAATATTGAGGTTTACAATGGCAATCTTTATTTTTCTACAGGTTCTGGTACAACCGGAATTTATCAAGTAGGAACTGGTCTTCCAACGAGTTCTGGTCAAACTGCAACCTTAGTTGTCGCAACAGCTTCACCTTACGGTTTTTCAATAAGTCCAGATGGAAATACGATGTATGTTGCTGACGACGGAGCAGTCTCTGGAAATACTGGCGGTGGGATTCAAAAATGGACCAAATCTGGAGGAACGTGGACAAGACAATACACTTTTGAAGTTCAAGCACGTGGAATAACTGTCGATTATTCAGGCAACAACCCAATAATCTTCGCTACCACCACCGTTGTAACCGTTGTAACGTTAGACAATAATAAAATTATAAAAATCACAGATACTGGTTCATCGGCTGCGTCCTCTGATGTTATATCGGCAGGATTTAATTATGTCTTTAGAGGTGTTGATTTTGCTCCTGCAGCTGCACCTAGTGCCCCGACAATAGGCACAGTTACACAAACGACTTGCTCTACTTCAACAGGTTCAGTTGAACTAACGGGTTTACCTTCCGGACAATGGAGAATATATGGCTTCCCTTCAGGGACTGCTGTTGGAACAGGCAGTTCGACCACCATAAGCGGTTTAAGCGCAGGATCATATACATTTCTTGTAACCTCTTATACAGGTAGAACTTCAGAAGTTTCTGTGAGTGTAACAATTAACGCTCAGCCGTTACCCCCATCCGCCCCAACAGCAACCAACGCATCTCGCTGCGGAGCAGGAACAGTTGCGATTTCAGCAACACCCGGAACAGGTGAAACCATCGATTGGTATTCTGAATCAACAGGCGGCACCTTACTTGAAAGCGGATCAACATCATACACTACACCAAGTATTTCTTCAACCACTACTTATTACGCAGAAGCAAGAAATACCACAACAGGATGTGTGAGCTCAACAAGAACAGCGGTTACGGCAACCGTTAACTCTTTGCTCACCGCAAGCGTATCAATTTCGGCTAGCGCAACAACAATTTGCTCCGGAACTTCCGTGACATTCACTGCAACTCCGACGAATGGCGGTGATACACCTTCCTATGTATGGAAGATAAATAACTCGACAGTCGTAGGAGAAACTGCTTCAACATATTCTTCAACGTCACTGGTAAACGGAGATGTAATTGCATGTGAAATGACATCTAACTCGACTTCTTGTTTGGTTGCTTCATCAGTGAATTCGAACGGAGTGATTATGGATGTTAACGCTCTTCCAACAGCTACCATCACGGCTTCTGGAGCAACTTCTTTCTGCGCGGGTGGAAACGTGACCTTAACGGCAGGAACAAGTAATTCTTATCTATGGAGCAACAATACAACTTCTGCTTCAATCAATGTCTCAACTTCAGGAACGTATTCAGTTACAGTTACCAATGCAAACGGATGTTCCGCATTGGCAAGTATTATTGTCACTGAATGGACAGCCCCTTCGGCTAGTTCAACAGCAACAAGTATAGCGTGTAACGGCGGAACAGCTACCGTTACTGTAACCGGAACAGGCGGAACGGGCCCATATGCTGGAACCGGTAACTTCACGGTGAGTGCAGGAACACATACATACACTGTGACCGACGCCAACGGATGTACTGCAAACACATCTATAACTGTGACTCAACCTGCTTTGGTAAATACACCAACAGGAACTGCTTCACAAACGTTTTGTAGCACGTTGAATGCAACACTGGCTAGTATTTCGGTTACAGGAACTGCAGTGCAATGGTACGCTTCTAATACAGGTGGGTCTGTATTGGCTTCAACTACTCCATTAGTGACAGGAACAACTTATTACGCAACTCAAACCACTGCAGGATGTCAGTCTCCAAGTTATTTATCAGTTGCGGTTACAATACCAGTTGCTGTAGCGTACTACGCAGATGCCGACGCAGATGGATTTGGTACTGCAGGGGTTTCGCAACTTGCATGCACGCAACCTACAGGATATGTATCGAGTAGCACCGACTGTCGCGATGATATTCCAACAACATACCCTGGAGCCCCTGAATTGTGCAACGGTTTTGACGATAACTGCAGTGGTATCATTGATGAGGGATGTGCGTCTTCGAACGCTTGTCCAACAGACTTAAATTCAGATGCTGTAACAGACGTTAATGACTTTTTAATTTTCGCGCCGGCATTTGGAACTTCTTGTAACGCCTGTTCAACTGACTTAAATACAGATGGCGCAACAGACGTTAATGACTTCTTAATTTTTGCTCCGGAATTCGGAACTTCTTGTAACTAAAAACTAAAAAAATGTAGTCCTGCAAAGCCCACCACGGTGGGCTTTGTTGTAATTGGTAAAGAAGATTTGAAAAACTCGTTCTTCAGATTTTCGTTGGCTTAGCCAACATTTTTTTTCTCGCGGAAGAGAATCACGAATAAGATGAGGACAACCAGCGAATAGCTAGCGAAGCAAAGCCACGTGCTGTGCCAATCGATTTGAGCAATTTGATTACCGTTTTCGCCGGGGATATATGTCGTGAAATATTTTTCCATCACCCATCCGCTTGCGCGACTTCCAAAGACAGCTCCCACGCCGTTTACCATCATGGTGAATAAGCCTTGCGCGCTTGCGCGAATGCTGGGCTCAACACTTTTTTCAATGAACAACGAACCTGAGATATTAAAAAAGTCGAAGGCCATTCCGTAGATAATACAGGATAAAACAATCATCCACAATCCACCTGCAGGATCTCCGAATGCAAACAATCCAAAACGAAGTACCCAAGCCACCATGCTAATAATCATGATTTGCTTAATTCCGAATCTTCTCATAAAAAAAGGAATGGCAAGAATGAACAGGGTTTCCGAAATCTGTGCAATACTTGAGATTATCGCCGGAAATTTCACGGCTACGGAATCTTGGTATTTACAATCTAATTTTTTAGATTTTGCGGCTGAAAGGTCAGCTTCAATTTTCATACCGTTGGCTTTTTGAATTTCCGACAATATGGACCAATCACAACCAGAATATTTCGCGGTATCTTTAATATTAGCATTTACAAGTGCCAATGCTTCAGCAGCCTTATCGTCCTTTAACAAATTTTGGGCTTCAATAATTTTCTCAGATCTGCTATCAAAACTGTGCAAGAAAACATCTCCATATGCATTGGTCAATTGCAACGCTGCTCCCAAAAGCATCGCGAACAAGAAGAATACAGCATACCGATAATTTTTAAACATGGAAAATGCATGCAATCCAAAAGCTTGCAAATATCCTTTGTGCTCCATGTTCTTTCCCAAAGGCGGGCAAGCCGGTAGTGTGAAAGAATATACGCCGAGCACCAACGATGCAATTCCACCAAGGTAAAATTGAAAGGCATGTGTTTCATTTCCAGTTAAACTTACGGTCCAGAGGGCGACAATAAATCCAACGGTTCCCCAAACACGAATAGGAGGAAAGACTTTCACTACATCAATTCCTGGCTCTCGAGATAAAATGGCATAGGCGACAGTGTTCGATAAGGAGATGGTTGGCATATAAAACACCATGGTTAGTAAGATTCTCCAGAACATTTCGTCTGGAGTAGAAGATGCAGGGACAAAGAATAAGCAGATACCGCCTAAGATGTGTAAAACACCGTATAGCTTTTCAGCATTAATGTATCGGTCGGAAAGTATTCCAGCAATAGCTGGCATGAAAAGAGCCGAGATCCCCATGGTAGAGAAAATAACACCGAACTGATCGGGCCCCCATTGTTTGGTTTCAAACCAAAAAGCTCCAATCGTAATTAACCAACATCCCCAAATAAAAAACTGAAGAAAACTTAAAGCGGTGAGACGTTGCTTGATCATGCGGAAAGAGTTTAGTTATTGAATGCAAGAAGCGTACAAGCCGCCTCAATAACATTTTTGTTTTTTAATAATTCAGCTGCACGGGCATGAAGCGATTGTTCCAACGCTTCTGCATTTCCTTCATGTTCTAAAAATAGGTCAGAAAGCTCTATTAATTTGTATTCATTCACATCTGTCTCGTTCGGAAGGGCTTGCAGATTGCCCAACATACCTAAATCGTTTCCAGTTAAAATCTTCGAAAAGCGAATGTCTTCGGGTAAAGCATCGATGCCAATTCCAATTTTTTCATTCGGCTTAGGAACTTCAAACAATCCGTCAATGGCGCGAACATAGTAGTCTCCCCCTGCACGCGCAACAAGATCAGCCTTGAGCATATCTATTCTTCCGTTTTCATCGAGAATGGAATCGTTGAACGATTCCATTCTCG
>JBIKVX010000094.1:0-7268 GCA_044356625.1 Flavobacteriales bacterium
CATGATGTTGAGTGTTGACGAGATTATCGAGAAGTATGATGAGGCAGCTAAAATTGAAGGAATAATTAGTTTATAATATGAAGACATTTGAATTGTTAAGGAACGTATTGCTGGTGTCTTTGCTGGCTCTTCTTACTTATGTATTATACAAACGTATGTTGCACGTCATGCGCAAGCAGCATGTTCAGGAGAAATTTCCGGCTCTTCCGAATAAATTGCATTGGACAGAGTCTGGCGAAGGACAAATTGCATTGAAGCTGAGCATGAAGATGCACTTAGACATTCAAATCTTCAATGCAGAAAACGCATCTATACTAACCCTTGCTAGCGAAGAGTTCCCGAAAGGGGATCACATTTTCACGTTTGAAAAGAATCAATTTTCTTCTGGAAAATATTACTACAAAATTGTTTCTCCGCACGAACAAGCTTCGCAATACTTCAACATATAATGTCATTACGCATTGTTTTTCTCGGCACTCCTGAATTTGCGACCACTTCGCTGAATGCGTTGGTTAACAGCAAACACAAAGTCGTTGGCGTGGTCACTGCTCCTGATAAACCCGCAGGGCGCGGACAGCAGTTGAATGAAAGCGATGTGAAGAAGTTTGCGGTTCAACACGGATTGAATTTGTTTCAACCTGAAAAATTACGCGACGAGCAGTTCATTCAAGAATTGAAAAATCTGAATGCCGATTTATTTGTCGTTGTCGCTTTCCGAATGCTTCCTGAAGTGGTCTGGAACATGCCCCGTTTGGGCACTTTGAATTTGCACGGTTCTCTCCTTCCTCAATACAGAGGAGCTGCTCCTATTCAGTGGGCAGTTATGAATGGCGAAACTGAAACCGGATGCACGACCTTCCGATTGAAGCATGAAATAGATACTGGAGAAGTATTGGGTCAGCATAAAATGTTGATTGGTCCGAATGAAAAGGCCGGAGAATTGTACGAGCGCATGATGTACGAAGGAGCTGAGTTGTTGGTTCGAAGCATTGATCTTTTGGAAGAAGGAAAGGTTCAACCAATAGCGCAAGAAGAACTTATTACCAGCGAATTAAAGCACGCACCTAAACTTTTGAAAGAAGACGGAAGAGTCCGATTGACGGACACTCCAGCCGTGGTTCACAACCGCGTTCGCGGCGTGACTCCCTTCCCTGGCGCCTTCACTACTTTTCAAGGTAAAATCTTAAAAATTCACAAAGGCCTTCCGGAAGAAACCGAACATTCATTCGAGTTGGGTTCTTTTCATTCCGACAACAAGACTTTTTTGAAGTTGGCAGTGAATGGAGGGTTTTATAATCTCTTCGAAATTCAATTAGAGGGAAAAAAAAGAATGGCGGTGGATGAGTTCTTGCGCGGAACTTCGTTAAGTTAAGAGAAGGTAAGAAAAGGGAAAATGCTTCGCAAGATTGCAAGCAAAGATGTTTCACAAGATTGCAGGCAAAGTTTTTATAGTGAACATCTCATTCTGTTTCTGTTTGTCATTCTTAAAACACGCTGAAAAAGGTAAGAGAAGGTAAGAGAGGGGAAGATAAAAAGGGAAGATTGAGGAAGAATACAATAAAAATGCTTCAATCACTTTATGTTTTGAGACAAATACATTCAAAACATGAAAAAACTCTTTCTCCTCACAGCTCTCCTCACATTATTGTCTCAAATCGGATCGGCGCAAAATTCAACCTTCGATAAAAATGCATTTTGTAAAAAGTTAGAAAAGGAACTCGTTAAAATCAATGACTCGCTTTACGCATCCAAGTTCGAATGCTCCATTTTGAATTACCGCACTTTTCTTAGCGACTTGAAATCACAATCAAAGGATGTTTCCAAATTCCTTCCCGACACCTTTGCCGGATGGGAAAGCTATTTAAGTGACAACTACCACGTGCCTCATTATTTATCTCACCCTGCCTATTACGAATACCCCGTATTCTCAATAACCCGCGAAGCCGCCATGGCTTATTGCCAATGGTTAAACGAAGTGTATGCTGGATATGCTGATAAGAAATTTCAACAGATGACATTCACTCTTCCAACCGTTTCAGAATGGGAATCTGCAGCATTCCGTTTCAAGAATAAATCTCAAGAGGAAGCGTATTACAAAAAAGATAAATACAGTCAGCGGGAAATAGACTTTCCTTGGTTAAACAACAATCTTTACAGAGAGAATAACAGTCGCTCTAGCTATATCGATTTAAACAAATTATCAAATGGCGGCTCATTAAGTTATCTCTATTTCCCTGATTTCCGCAAAGCCAATTTTCAAGATCAATTTTATCAATCCAATGAAACTTTTCCCGTGAAATCGTACTTACCCAATAACAACGGCATGTACAACGTATGTGGCAATGTTGCTGAAATGACAATGAATCCAGAAATTACAAAAGGTGGAAGTTTTTTGAAGTATCCGGAAGACTGCGCTATTCATGATACCCTTGCGTATTACAACATTCCAAATAGAGATGTCGGATTTCGGGTGTTTATGAAAGTTAAGTAACAAGATGATTTCGCAAGATTGCAGGCAAAGATGTAAATCGGGTCCAAATCGGGTCGAAAAATTTTTCGACCTTATGTCTTTTCAAACAAAGTGAACATCCCTTTGTGGATATGCTTTTCATTCAGGAAGTTTCAATGAGATAAAAAATGTATTTTTGAAATCTAAATCTTAATCATATGTCAAGTCAATTACTCAAAGGCAAAAAAGGAATTATCAGTGGTGCGTTAAACAACATGAGTATCGCATGGAAAGTGGCTGAACGAGCTGCGGAAGAAGGTGCTCAAATTGTTTTAACCAACGCTCCAATTGCTATGCGTATGGGTGAAATCAACGGATTGGCTGAAAAGATTAACGCTCCAATTTTTGCAGCAGATGCAACGAACGAAGCAGATTTAGAAAACTTATTCGACAAGTCTATGGAGCACTTCGGTGGAAAAGTAGACTTCGTTTTACACAGCATTGGCATGTCTCCGAACGTTCGTAAAGGAAGACACTACACCGATTTGAATTACGAGTGGTACAAGCAATCTCTAGATGTAAGCGCAATGTCGTTGCACAAGATGTTGGCGATGGCCTATAAGAAAGACGCAATTAGCGAGTGGGGAAGTGTTGTTGCATTGAGTTACATTGCTGCTCAGCGCACGTTCCCAGATTATTCAGACATGGCAGACGCGAAGGCGTTGTTGGAAAGCATTGCGCGTAGCTTCGGTTACCATTACGGTACGGCGAAGAAAGTGCGTATCAACACCATCTCTCAATCTCCAACAGTGACAACTGCTGGATCAGGCGTAAAAGGATTCGACGGCTTCATCAGTTTCGCTGAAGAAATGTCTCCGCTTGGAAATGCAGATGCGTTGGCGTGTGCAGACTATTGCATCTCGTTATTCAGCGACTTAACGCGCTACGTAACCATGCAAAACCTCTTCCACGACGGTGGCTTCTCATCAACCGGTGTAACTCCTCCAGTGATTGAGCGATTCACTAAGTAATTTTTTTTCTGAACCTTTTCCGGCTATTCGTTCCAAGCTTTTCGCTTCGCTCAAAGGCTTTCCACTGCTATCCGGGGTACTGAGGAACTTCGTAATTGGAACTGCGTTGCTTTGAGCTCGCTCTGCGAGCGCCATCCGAAATGCCCCCAGTGAAGCTGGGGGAAATGTTCCAAGTTTAATTTCGCTTCAAAAAGGAGGAACTTTCATCGAAGATGACCAAGAACCTCATTTATAAAACCATCCATTCTAGAAAAGGCAAACCATCGCTTCCCCAAATCTTTGAGTGAGGCACCAAGATGATACAACTCATTTTCATCAAGTATCAAGAATCTATCGTGAGCGTTTTTTAGAATTCGAATTTCAATAGGAGGATATTGCGAATTATGCTTTTCTAAATCTAACCTCAGCGTATCATTCATTCGTTCAGTATAGATCGTGCATTTACATTTTTTATTTCTTTTCGAAAGTTGAAGAAGGGTCGTTTCATCAAGGTAATTATCAATGAGAATAATAGATTTTTTAGCTTTTGAAATCAGTTCGCTCGAAAAAATATAAGCGTCGAATGTTTGATCATTAAAAAAGATTCCAGAAGATGATTTGTTATTGCTTTCAAGTTTCGAGAATAAGATATCAATCCTTTTAGACTCGTTTTCAACCCGATGCTCTAGTGCGTACAACTTGTCAATCATAGCATGTTCCAAATAAGTTTTCTTTCGGAATTGAATGAATGAATTTATGATGTGAATACTCATCTGTACAGCAATCTCCGACCTCAGGATTGTTGCGATCATAGCAATTCCATAGTCTGTAAAAGCGAAAGGAAATGCACTTGAATGTTTTAATATATGGAACCGGTCGCAATTTGCGACCAGTTCATTTTTTTCTAAATTGTTTAATTGGAAAAGGAAGTTGTCTGGAAATCTGGCAACATTCCTTTTTACTTGCTCATTGAGCCTTTTGGTAGTGGTTCCGAAGAACTCAGCCAAATCTCTATCCAACATCACTTGCTTGCCGCGCATGGTAAAGATTCGCGATTCAATTTCCGATTTAATTAGGTTTTGTTCCATACCTGCAAACCTATTTCGGAGGTTTCGAACTTGAGCTAATTTTTATATGCAGTTTATATGCTGTTTATTCGGTGGAACTTCGTTGTTTGAACTGCGTTGTTAGAACTGCGTTGTTGGAACTCTGTTGTTGGAACTACGTTGTTGGAAAGTCGAAGACCCTCGTTTCTTGTAACCTTCGTAGAAGACCCTCGCAACGCTTGTTGCCTTCGCGAAACCATAGGCATAATCCCGCATAACAAGTTTTTGACTTTCGACAATCGCTCAATTAAATTTATTCCTGTAAATCAAAATCAATTACTTACCTTTGACGTTAGTAACGTCACACGTTACTATGATTAAATCATTTGGAAATAGAAGTACTGAACGTATTTGGAATGGCATATACAACAGAGCATTCTCTTTTGAAATACAAGAGACCGCTCGCAGAAAACTTCGAATGTTGAATAGTTCTTCAGATATTATTGATCTCCGAGTTCCTCCTTCAAACAAGTTGGAAAAACTAAAGGGAAATCTAAAAGAATACTATTCCATTCGAGTAAATAATCAGTGGCGAATAATTTTCAAATGGCAAGGAAATAATGCATACCAAGTTGAGCTAATTGATTATCACAAATGAAAAAACTAAGAAACATACATCCAGGAGAAATCCTACTAAAAGAGTTTTTAGAACCTCTTGAAATAAGTAGTTATCGTTTAGCGAAAGATTTATGTATTCCTCAAACGCGAGTTTCTTCAATTGTGAATGGCACGCGACGAATTACCGCCGACACCGCGCTGCGTTTATCACTCTATTTTGGAAACTCCCCGAAATTCTGGCTATCCCTTCAAGATGACTTCGATATTGAACAAGAACTTAGATTGAAGAAGAAAGATTTCGGATTGATAAAAAAATATGAAACTTCGTAATTAGAGCCGGGGTCTTCGTTGTTAGAACTACGTTGTTGGAACTGCGTTGTTAGAACTCTGTTGGTAGAACTTCGTTGTTCCTACTTTGTAATTGGAACTGCGTTGCCTTGAGCTCGCTCTGCGAGCGGCATCCGAAATGCCCCCACTGTAGGTGGGGGAAAACGTTCAATAGCGATTGATTTCGAAGCAAGAGCAGCACTTTGCATTTACTTTTGCACTACATAAAACTCAAATGCACGGAAAAGGAAAACGAATAGCAGTTATTGGCGGTGGAGCAGCAGGAATCTTCGGTGCAATACGCCTGGCTGAACTGCTGCCAGAAGCAGAGGTAATCGTATTTGAAAAAAGTAAAAACCTACTCAGCAAAGTGAAAGTGAGCGGTGGCGGGAGATGCAACGTTACACACTCGTGCTTCGAACCGAAAGAACTGGTGAAGTTCTATCCGCGTGGAGGAAAGGAATTGCTCTCGCCGTTCTTTTCGTTTCAACCTTCCAACATGATTTACTGGCTACTCGATCGCGGTGTGGAAACACATACCGAAGAAGATGGACGCATGTTTCCTTCTACCAATAAATCGCAAACGATTATCGATTGCTTCATGAATGAAGCGGAAAAGCTCGGTGTTCAAATAAAAACTGAATACGCCGCAGATCTCTCGTTCCTTCAATCGTACGATGCGGTTTTAATGACCGCCGGTTCGAGCGAACTCGTTTGGAAAGACCTTGAATCCCACGGTGTACCTTGTGTTCCGCGTGTCCCTTCCCTATTCACCTTCCACATAAACGATAAATCGCTTCACGAACTTTCAGGGATTTCTGTTCCACATGCAGAGCTTGAAATTCGCGATACGAAAATAAAAACCAACGGTCCAATGCTCATTACGCATTGGGGGTTAAGCGGTCCGGCTGTGCTGAAAGCCTCTGCCTTCGGCTCACTAGCGTTGGCAGAGAAAAATTACGAAGCGACGGTTCGCATCAACTGGATCAATCAAAACTTCAACGACACACTCGATGAATTGAAAGATCTTCGAGAAAGTCATCCGAAGAAAATGTGTGTCACATTCAATCCGTATCAACTCTCTTCGAGATTATGGAATTGGCATTTGCAACGCGCCGATCTTTTCCTCAAAGACTGGGCGAACAGCAGTAACAAGTCGCTCGAAATTTTGGCTGAATCTCTCGTTCGTTGCGATCTTCCCATGACGGGCAAAAGCACGTTCAAAGAAGAATTCGTAACAGCCGGAGGAGTGGATCTGAAGCACGTGAATTTTCAAACCATGGAACACAAGCTTGTTCCGAATTTGTATTTTGCTGGAGAGGTATTGAACATTGATGCAGTAACGGGCGGATATAATTTTCAAGCAGCATGGACTACCGCATGGATTGCCGCGCAAGGAATTGCGGATAAATTAGCCGAATGAGTCACGAAGAATACATGCAAATAGCCCTCGACCTTTCCTTTTACGGAATGGGGTCGGTAGCTCCCAACCCAATGGTGGGATGCGTAATCGTGCACAACGACGAAATTATTTCCAAAGGATATCACACCGCATACGGAGAGGCCCACGCAGAAGTTGAGGCCATTCGCTACGTAGAAGACAAAAGCATTTTAAAGGAATGCACCCTCTACGTTACCCTCGAACCCTGCGCGCATTTTGGAAAGACTCCACCCTGTGCAAACCTCATTACTGAAATGGGAATTCCTCGCGTGGTCATTGGAACCCGCGATCCTTTCAGCGAAGTAAACGGAAGAGGCATTGAACATTTGAAAGCGCACGGCGTTGAAGTCATTGAAGGAATTCTTGAAGATGAATGT
>JBIKVX010000095.1:0-7231 GCA_044356625.1 Flavobacteriales bacterium
TGTAATCAAGGATATAATCACCACTTAGACCTTCTTGCTCAATACTCGACGTTTCCTGGGCTTTCAAGGTCAGATCTGAACTACCACGTGTGGTGTACTTGCTGTACTCGTATGTAGTCATTAAGTTACTCGCACTTGGAAGCACGGCCACAATGCTGGCAATACCCAGCACTGCTAAAGTCATGGCTAAAGCTTTGAATTGTTTTGCAATGATCAAACGAATGGACTCTCCTATGGCAACAGCCGCAAGTAAGAATGCCAAGTAGTATGTCATTTGAAGGTGATTCGCGGCTATGTTCAAACCCAAGAAGAGCATGAAGATTGCTCCTCCCAAATAGGCCCGTCCTCGAAAGGCGAGAATGAATCCGCCCAAAGCCGGTGCCAAGAAAGCAATAGATGTCACCTTACCCGTGTGCCCTGCACCAAGATACATAATATTAATGGTGGCAAATCCGAAGGCAACCGCCCCTACCAGACTATACCAAGGGCCAAGTCGAAGGCACAAACCTAAAATATAGTAGCCCAAAAAACATAAAAACAATGTTCCTATTGCCCCAGGTAATCCTAAACGAAGAAATAATAAAACTGGACGAAGTAAGTTGGCGTTGTGCTCTGTAGAAACTTGGTAAGCCGGCATTCCTCCGAACATCGAATTTGACCAAAGCGCTTCTTCGTTGTGAAGTTCACGGTAGTTCGAAAGCTCCTGTGACATCCCTCTCCACTGAACAATGTCATCTTGCTTCAGGTCGTATCCTTGCCAAAGTGGTGAAAAATAAACACTCGATAAGATTACGAGAGAGAGAATTGCCACGGCGTGCGGCCAAGCGACTTTAAAATACTTTTTCATTTATTCCTGATCTTTTATTTCTATAAAATCTACATATTCACTATCAGGAGTTTTATTTCCTGAGGTTGTTTTCCTTTTGTTGTGGGTGTCAGTCTCTCTCTTTTGGTTTCTATTCACCTCTTCGTTCACCTTGTTCACAGCGTAATTCGCAGTATACCGAACAACTAACCGAATAATTCCTGAAATAATAAAAATCCAAAATATGGTTTTTAACACTCCACTTAAACTCGCAACCATCATTTCGTTGTCAATTCTTTGAATATTTGTTCCAATTTTTGATCAGAAGCCATTAGCTCACTCACAGGTGCATTTGCCACCACATTTCCCTTGCTAATGATAACTACTCTCGTGCACATGGCTTCTACTTCCTGCATAATGTGTGTGGAAAGCAAAACGGTTTTTTCCTTCCCCATCTGAATAATAATTTCTCGAATATCTGAAATCTGATTCGGGTCTAAACCGCTGGTTGGCTCATCTAAAATCAGCACTTCCGGATCGTGAATAATGGCTTGCGCTAAACCTACGCGCTGACGATAACCTTTCGATAATTGTTGAATGGGTTTGTGAGCTTCAGGTGTTAAGCCAACCAAAGCAATAACTTCTTCGACTCTATTCTTCAAATTCTTTACCCCGTGAAGACTTCCTGCAAAAGTTAAATATTCGCGAACGTACATATCTGTATACAACGGATTGTGCTCTGGCAAATAACCAACACGTCGCTTAACCTCCAATGGCTTTTCATTCACATTGAAACCGCAAACAGAAACTTTACCAGCATTACTCGGAATATATCCCGTTATAATTTTCATCATGGTACTCTTTCCAGCACCATTCGGACCAAGGAAGCCAATGACTTCTCCTTTTTTCGCTTCAAATGAAACACCATTTAAAGCGGCTTGAGTCCCGAACATTTTGACCACCTGGCTTACTGAAATTGACATAAAGTACGAGTCTATTATTTTCTAAAATTCGAGTGTAAAGATAACAGAAATCACCTGTCTTTTAAACGTCTGACGATAGTCAATTCATTGACACCCTTTTAATTCGTATATTCGAAGTTCCAAGCATTACGAACTATGAAAACAGAACAACTTCAATGGACCGTGACAAAAGATTGGAATACGGCCAACGTTCGACTTACAAATGCTCAACTCATATTAGTGTTTGCCGGTATTGACATCATTGAAAACTGCAAATACTACGAGCATCTTCATTGCGTTTATCCCACTGCCAATATTGTGCTCATTAGCACCTCTGGTGAAATTCATGGAAATGAAATGTTCGATAATTCGGCATCGGCTACTGCGATTTATTTTGAAAAAACGCCTATTCGCATTTCCACCAAAGAAAACAGCACCGGAAGAAATGCCGAGCAAATTGGGATTGAGTTGGCACAAGAGCTCTTAACGGAGGACTTAAAACATATTTTAGTTTTTTCCGAAGGCGGACACATGAACGGAGATCACTTAATTGCTGGCATTTCGAAAAACCTACCAAGTCATATAGCTGTGACAGGAGGATTAGCTGGCGACTCTGCTCGCTTTGCAAAAACACAAGTTGGCTTGAACGAGGCGATTTCAGAAAATATGGTTGTTGCCATTGGCTTATACGGAGATGCAATAGAGGTGGGCTATGGGTCTAACGACGGTTGGGATTTATTTGGCCCCTTGCGCTTGGTAACAAAGTCTGAAGAAAATGTTCTCTTCGATTTAGATGACACAAATGCTCTTGAACTTTATAAAAAATATTTAGGCGAACGCGCCAATGAATTACCTGGTGCAGCTTTGCTGTTCCCTCTTTGTATTTTGAAACCTGACGGAACGAAGCTGGTGCGCACTATCCTTTCCATTAACGAAGAAAATCAAAGCATGGTCTTCGCTGGAAATGTTCCGGTTGGATCAAAGGTTCAGTTTATGATAGCAAACTTCGACCGTGTCATTGATAGCGCCAGTGTTGCCGCTTCAACGAGCCGAATTCATGAAAATGAAAATCCAGACTTAACCCTTATGGTTTCGTGCGTTGGACGTAAGCTCGTTATGCAAAACCGGACGGAAGAAGAAATTGAAGCCGTTGCTGAAACTTACAACGAAGAATCCACTTTCTGCGGATTTTATAGCAATGGGGAAATTTGTCCTTCCTCCGATGGTGTAAATTCATTGCACAATCAAACCATGACGATAACTACCTTTAAAGAGAGAGTATGACCTTTGACTCATTGCACCCTCTTTTAAAACGACAAGTAAAAAAATACTTGGGTCTTCAAGAGGAAATTCCTGAACATCTTTTCAATTTTCTGAAAAGCATCAATCAAAGTTACTCTTTGTACGATAGCAACAGAGAACTCATTGATCGTGCAATGAAATTAAGCGGCGAAGAACTCTTTGAAAAAAACGCAATGTTGTTCGAAGAAGCGGCTCGTCAGCGAGCATTAATCAACAATATTAAAGACGCTATTCGCACAATTAGTCCTGAAAAAGAAATTAACGACGATGATATTCTTCGCATTGGCGAAATACTAACCAATACGGTTAACGAACGAAAAGAATTTGAGAAGCAACTTGACGAATCACGTCAGAAGGCCGAAGAATCGCTTGAAACACGAAAACTCTTTTTAGCAAATATTTCGCACGAGATTCGCACTCCGATAAGTGCAATTTCCGGAATGTCGGGAATTCTTGCCGACACAGAAATTTCTGAAATACAGAAACAATACGTTAAAGCCATTCAATCATCTTCGAAAAGCTTAATGGTTATTGTGAACGACATTCTTGATATGTCGAAATTAGAAAGCGGTAAATTCTCAGCAGAATTTATTCCATTCGACATAAGGGCCATCCTTGATCCTTTGTATACTACATACCTCCTAAGAACGGACGAAAAGGGAATTGCATTCAGTGTTGATTATCCGAGTGATATGCCTAAATGGTTATTCGGAGACCCCACAAGACTGGGGCAAATCTTGAATAACCTCATTTCAAACGCAATTAAATTCACTGATCAAGGAAAAGTAACGCTACAAATTACATTTGATAAAAAAGGGAAGCACAACGAATTTTGCTTCAGTGTTACCGACACGGGTATTGGTATTGATAAGGAAAAACTAAATTCAATTTTTGAATTCTTTTCGCAAGAAGACAATACCATCACCCGCAGATTCGGTGGAACTGGCTTGGGCCTTGCCATTTCAAAATCAATCTCAGAATTATTGGGCGGTGAAATAATCGTTGAAAGCGAAAAGAATGTCGGCTCTACTTTCAAGTTTTGCTTAACCATGCCAGAAGCAGCAGAGCAATTGAAAAACGAAGCCACGATTATTCAATCCGACTTAAAGGGAAAAAATGTTTTAATCGTTGAGGATAACGAACTCAATCGCTTTTTAGCAGTTACCATTTTGAAAAAATGGAACGCTAACATACACATTGCAGTGAACGGTGAGGAAGCAGTGAAAGCGGTTTCTAACCTAGATATTGACATTGTGCTCATGGATATTCAGATGCCTGTAATGGATGGCGTAGCTGCTGCAATTGTCATTCGTTCAGAACTTAAATCGAATGTTCCAATCATCGCTCTAACTGCGAATGCATTAGAGAGTGAAAAAGAAAAATGCTGGCAGGCTGGAATGAATGAATATATAACCAAGCCCTACAATCCTGAATTTTTACGAGAGAAGATAATTTTTCTTACAGAGCACAATTCTAAATCAGAAGAGCCAAATTCAGAACACATTTCATTAGACAATCTGCAATCGCTCATGAACGGTTCGAAAGAACAAATGATACGCATGACAAAGGTTTTTCTTGATCAAATTGAAAAACACTTCAACGAACTCAAATTTGCCTTGAATGAAAATGACGTTGACGAAATTTCAGCCATTACCCACAAGCTCAAATCGTCCTTTCAACTTTTCGGAATGAACAAAACAGGAGTGCTTCTGGAACGAATTGAGCAAAGAGCAAAAACCTTAAATAGTCATGAACTGAACGCTGAACTTCAGATTATTCTGAACATGCAGCCCCGCCTAACTTATCTCGTTAAAAAAGAATTAAATCAACTCATTCACTCGCATTCAAATTCATGAAAATTGCCATATTAGCGTCTGGGGCTGGTAGCAACGCTTCGAACATTATTCAGCACTTTAAAAACACTTCCGTTCAAGTTTCACTAATTGCCAGCAACAATGCCGACGCCGGAGTTTTTCAAATTGCAAAAGACAATTCAATCGATTCAATTGTTTTATCGAAAGATAATTTTAAAACATCAGATCAGTTCGTGAACGAACTTCGACAAAGACAAATCGATCTTGTTATTCTCGCTGGTTTTCTTTGGTTGGTTCCTTCAAACTTGGTAAAAGCCTTCGCTGATAGAATAATAAACATACACCCTGCTCTGCTTCCCAAATACGGAGGAAAAGGCATGTACGGACATTTCGTGCATGAAGCGGTGCATGAGGCTAAAGAAATCGAAAGCGGTATTACAGTGCATCTCGTAAATGATGAGTTCGACAAAGGAGAAATTCTATTTCAAGCCAAGGCCAACGTTGAAAATTGTTCAGCTAGCGAAATTGAACAGAAAGTTCGTGCACTCGAGATTGAACATTTCCCCAAAGCTATTGAAAACTTTATTTCGGAAATGTAATTTGTTACAGGCCTATGCGGTGTAATTTCGCCGCATTAATTTTCAATTCACTTTCTTCTTCAATATGAAAAAAATCTACCACCTTGCCAATTGCGGCACTTGTCAGAATATCATTAACGAATTAAGTCCACTACCAAAAGGAACCGAACTTCAAGACATTAAAACATCGGCCATTTCGGAAGAGCAATTGAATGAAATGCACGCTCTAGCCGGCAGTTACGAGGCGTTGTTTAGTCGTCGCGCACTTAAGTACCGCGAATTGGGTTTGAACGAAAAAACGCTTTCCGAAAAAGAATACAAGAAATATATTTTGAAAGAATATACATTTCTAAAGCGTCCGGTAATGATGTTTGGCGACAAAATCTTCATTGGCAATGCACCCAAAAATGTTGCTGAAGCCAAGGCCTTTCTCCAAAAGAAATAACACCGCCCAGTGGCGCAAAACAAGAATGTAGGTGCTCATTTAGCTCTGTTCGCAGTAGCGCTCATCTATAGCTCGAATTACCTCATTGCGAAATGGGTAATGCCTAACCCAATTGGCGCAAATGCATTCATTGTCTTACGTGTCTCAGGAGCGTTGGCACTATTCTTCTTGGTTTCTTTTAAGTTTCTCGAACTTCCCAAACTCAGAGATATCCCGCTTTTTCTTTTTTGCGGACTAACCGGGGTCGCCATTAATCAACTGTTTTTTTTCAATGGGTTAGCACTTACCACACCAGTAAACGCTTCCATTATTATGTGCACCAATCCGATATTGGTGGCTATTCTTTATTTTGTTGGAAAAAGGAAATGGCCATCACTAATGACCACTGCCGGTATTCTTCTCGGCTCGGTTGGCGCATTGGGAATTATACTGCTTCGCGCTCCTTTCGAGGCCAGCACGGATTATCTGAAAGGGGATCTCTACATTCTAATTAATTCGCTTTCTTATGGATTGTATTTGACTACCGCTCCGCGGCTCATGAAAAAATACAAACCCATTACAGCCATTACCTGGGTGTTCGCTTGTGGACTGCTTTTCATACTACCCATTGGCTACTCCGATGCAAGTGCAATTGCATGGGGAACACTCACACCTCTGCATTGGATGAGTCTCGCGTTTATTGTAATTGCTGTTACCTTTCTTACCTACCTCCTGAATATTTATGCGCTGAGTAAAGTTTCTCCAACAGTGACTAGCGCATACATTTACCTTCAACCTTTACTTGCGGGAATATTCGCTTTTTTGTTTGCTGGAATAGGAAGCCAAGACCACACAGGAAGCATAACCTTCGAAAAGATTCTATTTGCCCTGCTCATTTTTGCAGGGGTCTATTTAGTTGGAAAGCGTAACGATTAGAAAGACATTTCAATACCGATGGAAGGAAGCATTGGCAATTGGTTTACACGCTTCGATGTTATACGGTCTATGTAAAACACATTCGCTCTGTTGTAGGCATTCGTCAATCCGAAGTTCAACTCCAAAGATGTTTTGTCCCACTTGTATGTCTTTCGAATGTTAGCGTCTAATCTATGGTACCATGGCAATCTGCCTTGATTCAAAGGAGCGTATTGTATACCCAAGGTTGAAGAATTTGAAACCGTGTAGTCTGTTGCAATTCCGCCATCCAAAGAAGGCGGCTCGTAACCACCTTGCGTTTGTGTAAACGGAAGACCGCTACCTAAATTCCAACGTGCACTCATCTCCCATGAATCATTCTTTCCCCATGAATGCGAAGCCACAACATTCACGTTGTGTCTGCGATCAAA
>JBIKVX010000097.1:0-7179 GCA_044356625.1 Flavobacteriales bacterium
AAGCAAATTCGTCACATCGAAATTCATAGTGATGTTTTCATTCAATTTCCACATGCCACGGAAATCAAGCAGTGTATAGTTTGTTCCAGTGAAACGTTCGGTGTAGCGAACGGTCATGTTTGTGCTGAATGTGTTTGTGATTTGTTGACGGTATTGAAAAGTAACGCGGTGTCTTGCGTGATACAAGGCATATTTGCTTTGAACATCGTTTTCGGTACCGAGCTGCGCATCGAGATAGGTGTAATTCAACTTCAAAGATGCGTTATCGCACACTTGCCAATGCAAATTGGCGTTCACTCCCAAGAAATTCACAGTTGTGAAGTTGGAAGGAGTCCATTTGTCTAAGTCGTTTTCACGCGTGTAGTTGATAGCGTTGTATACACTGCGGTAAAATCCGCTTGCGGTGAAATTCAACTTTCCGAATTTCTTGAAACCCACCTCTACGTTACGAGCTTTTTCTCCTAAGAGCGAATCGTTCCCTGTGTTCGCACGATCCGAGTAATACAATTCAGTGTAGGAAGGAAGACGATTGCCAGTTCCAACGTTCGCGAAGATGGCGTAGTTGTTTCTGAGGTTTCGAATGGTCTCGATTCCTGGAAAGAAGCTCACGCCATTGGCGCTGTTGTACTGCGCATTCACACCGAGTGTGGTGTTGAATTTCCCAAGCATAAAGCGCTCTTCTCCGTAAATATTGAAGAAGGAACGGTTACGATCTCCAAGATTGGTGCTTCGTATCATTTCTGTTCTCGCTTCAGCACCAATACCGAACTGTCCGAAATTGTTGGCTCGAGTAGCGTGCAATTCAAGACCGGCGGCTGCGCTGTTGTGTGTGTTTTCGTAATAGCTCGGGTTGTCTTCAATAAGCACGTAATGATCTTTGTTGAAACGTGCGTATACAATGGGTTTAAACGTCCAGATGTTTTTTGCATCTACAATAATTGCTTTTGCTGAAACAAATGAAGTGTTCACCTCTTCAACCGCGTCTTTGTCATACGGATAAGCATAATAGCCGTTAGCTCCAAAGCTGTTTTTAAAATGTCCAGCCATGATGTCCAACGTGTTGTTACGTTTCAACTGGTAATGCCCGAGGTAACTGATGCGTTGTTGATCATTTGCAGAATTGTAGCGATATCCGTTGGTCTTGAATTGACCCAATGAAATGCTGTGTTGTGACCTAAGTTTTCCAAATGCCGCCATGGCTTGAATCCCGTTCGCAACAAATCCTTCTTGTGAAGAAGCTGTGGCGTTGAAGGTTTCAACAAATGAAGTTCCTGCATTCGGAGTTGATGTAATAATATTAATTGCGCCAGCCAAAGCGTTGGAGCCGTAGATTCTTCCAGCCGTTCCGTTCATGACTTCAATTCGGTCAATTTGCGAGATGTCAACAGGAAGGTTCAGCATGTGGTGTCCGGTTTGCGGATCGCGCATGGGAACGCCGTTTATTAATATGAGACATTGTTCAAATCCTGCACCCATCATGGATAAATCGGCTTGAGCTCCAAATGGTCCGCGTTCACGAATGTCCAATCCAGATACATAGCTCAACAACTCATTCACACTGCGAACGGGAAGAGACTGAATGTCTTTCTTCGTAATGACTTGAACATCGCGTCCGTAGTTTCCGTTCAAACGTTTCTCTTGAATACTTGTCCCTATGAGTACATAGGTTTCAATCGAGGGAAGGTTTATATATGGTTTAGGAATAACATAAGTTCTCGGGGGTTGAATACCTTCGATGACTTTGATTGAATCGTTATTGGGCTGAGCCCAAGAAGTTAATGCAGTAGTGGCAGCGAAAGCTGTTAAAAAAAGATGTTTCATTTTCATAATAGTCAATAATAATAAGGTGTGTAAATATACTTCAATGTGTTTCGTACATTTGCACTTCAAACCTAGAATTATGAATCATGCTATAAAGTTTTTGTTTGCGCTATCGAGCGTGTTTATGACCGTTCTATTGTTCAGTGAAGGAAGCTGGGGGAAGGGAATTGCCGTGATTATTCCATCGGCGATATTGGTTTTCATGTGCACGCGAAGTGTCCGCATGATATTGGTATTTTACTACATGCAAGTTCAGAAAATTGAAAAAGCTCGCAAATGGTTAGAGCGTATTAAGGTGAATCAATTGTGGAAGAATCAACGTGGATATTACTTTTTCATCAAAGGTTCTATGGATGTTCAAACGAACAAGTTCTCTGAGAGTGAGCGTTTGTTCAAAGAAGCATTACGTTTAGGTTTGAAGAAAGACGTTGACAAGGCAGCTGTGTATTTGAATTTGGCTGTTTTATCAGGAAACAAGAACGATAAGATGACAGCGACGATGCACTTGAAAAAGGCGGAAGCGTTGGATTCAAAAGGATATTTGAAGAACGACATCAAGCAAGTGAAGAAGATGTTGAATGCGAGTCCGAAGATGGTAAGACGCTAAGAGTTGATGTGATTGTTTATTAATTGGAAGAACGTTGCTTTATCGATTGGTTTAGTCATGTATCCGTTCATTCCTGCTTCTAAACAGTTTTCTTTCTCACCCTCTGCCACACTAGCTGTACACGCTAATATCGGCTTAACGTATCCTTTAGATCGAATTCTTCGACAAGCTTCTTTTCCGTCCATTTCAGCCATTTGAATATCCATTAGGATTAAATCAGGTCTGAAGTTTTCCACCATATTTATTGCTTCAAATCCACTTTTCGCCTCGAGTAGATAGATTTCTTTGGAAAACTCCTGAATGAGCACGCGAATGAGTATCATATTCAAATCGTTGTCCTCAACAATTAAAATAGATTTGCCTGAAAAGGATTTGTTTGCTTTATTGTTATTGCTATCAATAGTTTCTTCAAGTTCAGAGCGCTGTAATATGTCGTCTGGAATGTCGGTCGGGATTTCAACGTCAAAATAAAAGACAGATCCTTTTCCAAATTCACTGTCAAATTGAATCTCACTGTTCATGAGATTGAGAATTTTGTTTGAAATGACAAGACCTAATCCTGATCCTCCGTATTTTTTCGACGTCGATGAGTCTGCTTGTCCAAAAACTTGGAATATGTGATTTTTTTGTTCTTCAGAAATTCCAATACCTGTATCTGAAACTGCGATTCGGATAGTTGCTTTATGACCAGACGATTTGACTTTTGTAATATTCACAGAAATTTCACCAAGAGCGGTAAATTTCACAGCGTTATTGACAAGGTTAATGATTACCTGTTGCAAACGAAGGGCGTCTACTTTAATGTACTTCGGGAAATTCTCTTCAACATACAAATTCAATTTTACTCCTTTAGACTGGGCCTGCGGACGAATAATAGACACAATATTTTCAGTAAGGTTTCGAATGTCGGAAGCTTCGATATTAAGAGTCATTTTTCCGGCATCAATTTTACTAAAGTCTAAAATTTGATTGATTAAGTCAAGTAGGATTTTGGCTGATATGTTTAAGTTCTTTACATATTCCTCTTGTGTTGAATCTAGATTCGTTGCCTTGAGCAAATCGCTGAAGCCAATTACTCCGTTGAGTGGTGTTCTTATTTCATGAGATACGTTTGAGAGGAAGTCTGATTTTGTTTTATTCGCTATGTTCGCCTTTTCAACAAGCTCTTCCGCGAGCATCTGCTTTTTTACAAGCTCTTTGTTTTGTTCGTTTCGTCTCATGACAGAACCGATATTATCACCCAAAATTCTTAAGAGGTGCCTGGAAGAGTCATTCCATAAGATGCGTTCTTCAACAGCATCAAATCCAATAAATCCAAAAAGGTGTTCACTTTCGCGCACGGGAATAGAAAGCAAGGACTGTATTCCTTGAGGTTCAAGTATTTCTTTCTCTGGCGCCCACGTTGGATCTAAAGTGCTAAGGTTGTCAATGTATACCTCATCACCTTTGAGCATACAGTTTGTCCAGTTTGGAAAAAGTTCTATTGGGATATTTTGAAGTTCATCAATTTGTGGACTGACATTTTTCTTGCACCATTCGTTAACATTTGAGCAAGAACTTTCATCATAATTGAATTCAAAATAATAGGCTCTATCAACATTCGAGAACTCCCCAATTTTTTCGAGCAGAGCATTCATTGATTTATAAAAATCATCAGGAGAAGATTGGATAATCAACGAAGTACAAGTAACGAGAAGGTTATTGAACTCCTTGTAAAATGCAATGCTATGATTATCTCCCTGCATTCGATTTAATTTATACGAATATATGCAATTTTCAGAATAATCTTGAATCTATTGTCTAAGAAAATAGTGCATATTTGGACAATAATTGTAGAAAAGGGCTGTTTGTAGGCCGTAACTAAAATTTATTATGAAAAGAATATTTTTCCTCGCGGTGTTATCAGTTTCTTCTTGCTTTGTTGTTTCAGCGCAAGAAATTAAAAAATCAAAATACAAAATTTCACAATTTCAACTTTCATTTGGCGGTGACCGCTCGTTAACGCCTTTAAACATTAACCAGAATGAATTCAATATTCTTGCGCCAGGAGCACAGATACCTGCGAATTCAACGCCTTATACCACTCAGTTTGGTTGGGATGCACCAACATTAAATATCAACGTGGCCTTTCATCCGTTAAAGAAAAACGGATTAGCAGGAGAGTACAATAAGAATCGCACTTTCCGCGCAGGGATTTCGGCGCAGGGAATCAGCGCTTCCATCTACAACACGTCTAATTCTTTTACGACAAGAATAGATACGTTGGTGTCTTCAGCGAATGGCAGCATCTATGGATTTGTAGATTCCACTCATCGCGATTTTACGTTTAGCAATTACATGGCTACTGCGGTGAAATTGGATTTTGCTTATTTGGCATCTACGGATGTTTCGAAAAGATTCTCCTTTTATTCAGGGGTTGGATTGAACTTCGGAATTACGCTTGCACCGCGGACAGAGATTCACTCGCACTCCTGGGATTCAGAGCAAATAACAGATACCAATGACAATTACATTTCAACTCAGTCTGTATACAATGCGCTGAATGTTAATCGTCAGGTTTATCAGAATAAGATGGGCTACATGGCAGCGTTGTACGTTCCAATTGGAGTAGATTTTCGTTTAGGAAAGAAGAACGAAGTCATGAAAAAAATGCATTTGTTTTTTGAATTGCGTCCGACGATTTCGGTATTAAGTATTCCTGAAACGAAGACTTATGTTTATCCGAGTATGCAGAATTGTATCGGGGTGAAGTTTGAATGGTGAAGATGAATAAGCTTGAGGTATACGCAGCGTTGGTGAAGGTGATTCAGGAGCGAGGGGCTGAGATGCAATTGGCGTGGAATGAATTAATGGAATCGAATAAGCAAGAGGGGAAGAGTTCTGCTGGAGATAAGCACGAGACTGCAACGGCCCAGGTGCATTTGGAATTGGAGAAGATGGGAAAGCAGATGCAAGAGCACAATCGCAGAAGCGAAGAAGTTGAGCGTTTTCATCCTTCGAAAATTTCTGTCAATCAAGAGATCCACGCGGGATCATTGGTTGAAACCAATGCAGGTTCGTTTTACATCATTACCTCATTGGGAAAACTAACTTTAGAAACTGGCGATTGTTACATCATTAGCGCCGCTTCTCCCATTAGTCAAGCACTACTTGGAAAGAAAGTAGGAGAAGCCTTTCATTGGAATCTCCGAGATGGGAAAATTCTTTCTATCTCTTAATAACAAAGTTCCAACAACTCAGTTCCTACAACGCAGTTCTAACAACGCAGTTCCAACAACGTAGTTCTAACAACGCAGTTCACCTCGGTTCCCCATTCAAATCCGTCGTAAGTATCTCGCTCATGTAATCGAAAAACGGACGCATAGCTTGGAAAGTAGCGAAGACGTTTTCGAGGTATTTTTCTGATTGCGCTTGCTTGTCGGTGAAGCGCTTCACAAGCAAGAACTGCTTGTAATTGATGAGGTGAATAGCGGGATGGTCTTTGTCGAATCCTTTTGGAGCGGACTTCAGTTGTTCGCCTTCCAATCTTCCGAAGGTTGAAATAAATTCTTTCGATGAAAGAATCGATTGAAGCGGTTCTGGATCGGCGGCTATTTGCATGCGAATGTGTTTCAAGTCTTCCGGAGAAGGTCCCCAGAAGCCGCCGCCTAAAAAACAATTTCCAGGTTCTATGTGGAAGTAGTATCCTCCGCGCAGTTCTTTTGTTGCACGTGTAAAAGCGCCTCCAATATTGGTTTTGTATGGCAAGTTGTCTTTCGAAAAACGAACGTCTTTGTGTATGCGAAACAACGACTTCTTTCCACTTGCCGTTTCAATGTTATCTACTTGCTTCATCTTCGCCAACAGCTCATCTGCAAATTGCACCACCAAGCCGTGTTGCTCTTGGTAGCGCTCTTTGTTTTCTTGAAACCACTCGCGGTTGTTGTTTTCTTTTAACTCCTCCAAGAATGAAAAGACTGAAGCGGGAATAGATTTTTGCATGATGGTTTATTGAAGGCGAATGTACAAACGAAGCTCAAACAACGAAGCTCCAATTACGCAGTAGGAATAAAACCAAAGGTTTTCCAATTATGAAATAGGAATATAATCTTCGATTTTCCAATTACGTAGTAGGAACAACGCAGTTCAAAAGTACCCCGGATAGCAGTGTAAAGCCTTTGAGCGAAGCGAAAAGCTTGGAACGAATAGCCGGAAATAGGTTCAAAAAAAAAAGCCCCGAATAATTCGGGGTTTTTCAAGCGGAGAGCTAGGGATTCGAACCCCAGGACCTGTTACAGTCAACAGTTTTCAAGACTGCCGCAATCGACCACTCTGCCAGCTCTCCGCGGCAAAGATAATATCTTTTTCGAATCACAAAAGAGTTTTCTTAAATTCGTTGCAATGAATCTCGCATCTTACTCAAAATCAATAGCGCTCTGCTGCATTTTTTTCGCAACAGCTCATCTCTGTGCCGCTCAGCACTATGTTATCCTTCAAAATGGAGATTCAATTTCCGGAATTCGATTGACATACGATTCGCCTATTGCCCAGAATGCCTACTTCACGCTGGATCAGAACAGATGGAAGGCCAATGAAATTGCTCGATTCAGTAACAACAACGGAACCTTCGCGAACCTCTCGCATATTCACGGAAACGATACCGAGCGCTATGCCGTGCGGATTAAAAAAGGAAGAGCAGCCAACGCCTTCGAGGAAATTCCTTTCGGGGTGTATTGCGACGATACACTGAAGGTTTATCCGGGTATGAAGAA